>CAZJQY010000045.1:0-6884 GCA_964548095.1 uncultured archaeon | reverse complement strand
AACTGCCACAATATCTCCATATTCCACGATTTTTCCCGCATACATTATTGCTGATTTTTCGCATAGCTCAGCAATTATGGAGAGATCATGAGTTATCAGTAACATTCCAAGGTTCAGCTTCGTTTTCAATTCTCTCATAAGCCTTAGAACTTGGGCGGCTACGATGACGTCAAGGGCGGTTGAAGGTTCATCAGCTATCACCATCGAAGGATTACAGGCTAAAGCCATAGCTATCATGGCACGCTGTCTCATTCCGCCACTGAACTCATGAGGAAAGTTGTTCAGTCTAGAAGCCTCTATTCCAACAAGCTCCATTAATTTTCCCGCTCTTTCCAACGCTTCACCTTTGTCAGCGTCTCGTTCATGCAACATGATAGCCTCCACTATCTGATCTCCAACGTTATACACCGGATTTAGAGCATTCATCGCACCTTGAAAAACTATGGAGATTTTCTTCCATCTAATATCTTCCCGCACCTCATCCTCATCAAGTTTAACTATATCTTTGCCTTCAAAAAGTAGTTTCCCGCCTACTATTCTACCATTTGTAGGCAGTATCCTTAAGATTGAAAGCGCAGTAGTTGTCTTTCCACACCCTGACTCGCCAGCAAGACCTGTTGCTTTACCCTCCTCTACTTCAAAACTGGTACCGTCAACAGCTTTGACGTATCCGCTTAACGTAGTAAAATACGTTTTAAGGTTTTTAACTTCCAATAACGCCATCAACAGGCCACCGCACATTTCAGATTTATGGAACAGTATAACAGTAATCTATTTAACTTTTTAGGCAACACATACAAAATACAGTTCCCACAAGCTGCACCATATCAATTAGTGAGATGTGAATCTTGAAATACAAGTGGATAAAGAAGAACGTTAATTTAAACAACCTGACAGACTCGATCGAACATTTTCTCAATAACGAAAAGTTTAATACACTGAGGGAAAATTTTGATAGTTCAAACAGAATTTTAGGCAGCCATCGAAGACCGGATGGAAGGTTCAGAAGTCTTATTGTAGTAGTTTCGGGAACACCCGATAACTTCACAGTTGAATTGAAAGATGGACAGCAAATGCAATCAATTTTGAAGTTGAGTTCACTGATTTCTTTCTTTGGAGGAGGACCACTACTTTTGAGATATCATCAATCAGCTGAGTTTTATCAACGAATCAAACTGAAATTTTGGAAATATGTAGAAAAAAAAGTTGCAGAACTTGTTGGCTCTGCAGAGTCACCTTCTTAGTCTCAGCTTCGGATTCAAAACTTCATCCAAAGCAAAACCCAACAGAATGAACGCGACTGATATAAGCGAAATTGCTAGACCTGGAGGCACAACCCACCACCAATTTGTAATCGCGTTCGCTTCGAACACTCCATTTAACATACGTCCCCAAGACATTCTAAGCGGATCGTAAAAGCCAAGCCAAGCAAGCGAGGCTTCTGCAGTTATGGCTCCCGGTACCGCAGTAGCAAGCGAAACGTATGTTAGCGACATCACGCTTGGCAAAACATGATTTATTATAATGTGCAAAGGTCCAGCTCCAACAGCTTTCGCTGCTTCAATAAAAGGTCTTTCTTTAATTGAAAGCACTGTAGACCTTATCATTCTAGCAAAACCCATCCATCCTAAAACACCTAACAAAATAATCAGATTTTCTATGCTTGACCCTAATACTGCAACCAACACTATTAGCAGAGGCAATCCAGGTAGGACAAGCAATACATCAGTGATTCTCATCAAAAGTTCATCTACAAATTTTCCAAGATAACCAGCTGCCAGCCCAACAGCTAAACCTACTACAACACTAAACACTGCGACAAGAAGACCCAAATAAAGGGATATTCGCGTGCCATAAACAAGTTGTGCAAATAGACTTCGACCGTGGTGGTCTGTACCTAACAGGCTAAAGCTTGTTCCATGTAACAAAAGTCCAAAATCATCAATGAAAACGGATGTTTCAACCTGTTTATCAGGACTTTTCTGGTCGAGAAAAGTTATTTCAACACCGTAAACATACATTCCTGGAGTGGAGAAAATCACTCGTTGAGGATAACCTGTTTGTCGAAATTCAGTCATACTGTTCAGCAAGGCTCCAGACTCCGAGTCTATATGTGAGCCTACAGAAGCCGTGCTAGACCTACTGACTATCCAACCATAGTCACCAAAGGGAGGAGCACCAGCAAGCCCGCTCCCAGGTCTATCGATCCCCCAAGGCTGACGGTATGCATCTAATGCGAAGCCAATAGGGGGACAACTCCTACCTAACTCATAGGGACAAGGCCACACCTTCCACAGCTTGCCATCTAAATGTCCCAAGTAAACTGTTACGTTAATAGGAACATCCAGTTTTCCATGGGTGGTTGACCCGTTGACAAACAACTCAATGTTGCCAATGAACCTGCCTATAAATCCCTCAAATGGATAGTAGAACTCGTGGTAAAGAAAAACTTTACTTTGATTGTAAACAATTCCACTTTCACGACTAAATTGTATTTCAAATGATCCATTCTGAGCATACATCCTAAAGCCTGGAGGGGCTGACCAAAACCCTACATCCTCACGAACTTCATGAGAAATCCCCTCGCCTTCCGTTGTAATATTCCACTCGCCACCTTCTTCAACCAGCTTCGGCAACCCAGCATTTTCTATGACTAGCATATTCTCGCTCAAGCCAGGATTTCCTCCCAGCCAGGTAGGCAGAACGCGAAGCCACGTGGGTGCAGCACTACCGATCGCTAAAGGAAAAAACCGTTCTTTTGGATTTTCTCCCAAAGAATTATATGGCGTGAACAACGGAGCTTCAATAGCAACTACGGCAAAGAATATGATGATGGTTAATCCAAATGCTGATTTTTTCTTCCGCAAAAGAAGTACTAGAAGATGTCCTAGTCTACCCATGTTGAATGCGAATTTGCTTTGAGTTTTTGACATTTTAATCACCCATATCTTATTCTCGGATCGATCAGGCCGTAAATGAGATCAGCGATAATGTTAGCTAAGACTACAGCAACTGAGCTTATATAGAAAACAGCCATCAAGACAGGGTAATCAAGGAATTGAATGGACTCCCATATCCACGTACCGATACCTGGATATGTGAAAACTGTTTCAGTAATTATCGCTCCAGTTAGTATGAACGCGAAATTCAATGCTGCAGCAGTTACCAGGGGCAACGAAGCATTTTTCAACGCGTGTTTAAGAAGAACACTTCTTTCTGTAAGCCCCTTCGCTCTTGCTGTCATAATGTAATCATCTGTAATTGTTTCCAGCATCGTTGCTCTAGTCAAGAGCAACCAACCTCCATAAAAGAAAACAGTTAAAGTAAATAGCGGAAGGAAAAGGTGAGACAGGTAGCCTCCTATCAGCTCAAGGAAGCCTTGAGAATTAAAAGAATAAACAATATTCAATTGATTAGCAGAGGTTTGGAGATTCAAAGTTGAAGCCACAGGCCAATTTCCAGCCCAATTCCTAGGAAACGCTCCTGCATTTGGAAACCAATGTAACTGCCCGTAAAAAAACAAAAGGAAAAGCAGACCAAGCCAGAAAGTTGGCAAGGCACCTAAAAACAGTGAAGAAGCCACCGATACACTATCAAAAACGCCTCCTCGCTTCTGAATTACAGCTATACCCCAAAGGACTCCGATTATGATGGCTACAATTGTGGATAAACCCAAAAGCACAAGTGTATAAGGCAATTTCCTTGCAATCGTTTCTGAAATAGGCGCTCTATTAATGAAAGTGTCTCCAAACTGAAAAGTAAGCAAATTACGTGAATACTTAACTAACTGAACCCAAAAAGTTTCATTGAGCCCCCACAAGTCTCTAATCTGCTCTTGATGCGCCCTCCTTGATTCCGGACTTTCCTTACTCCAAGGCTGCATCAAAAAAGCTGTAGGATCCCCAGGCATCATCTTGAAAATAGCAAAGTTCACGATAATAACTATCAAAATGAGAAATACTGAATATATCAGCCTTTTCGCAACATACCCTCTAAGGCCCATATGTTCCGTCCTCCCATTTGGGAATTACAATGATCAACCTTCTTAAGCTTTTGCCTTCCACTATAACAAACCATAGAGCTCTCAAGTCAATTCAACATCTTCAGAGACAGGTTCCACGAAGACAACATGTTTCTACATTTATAAACAAAGTCTTAAATAACTGAAGCAAAATTACACCTTAAGAGGGATGTATACCGATGGAGAAAAAGTATAGTGCTGCCTTCATCCTATCATTAGTCAGTTTTATTATGATCCTTCTAAACGGCATATGGATATTAACAAACGACGCCCCTATAATACTCTCATCCTTTAATGCGTCTTCTGCTGAAGAAGTTATGAACGCCAAAGCTTTCTGGGGGCGTATATCGTTCGGAATCCCAGGACTCGTAGAAGGTTATTGGACACTTTTCTGGCTTATATTCGCAGCAGCTACATTGGTATGCGGGATACTCGTTTATAAAGACCCGAGAAAATATCGCACGAACGGCCTTTTGATGATGGTATGTTCATTTTTAAGCCTCCCTATAGGAGGAGGATTCTACATAGGTGCCATCCTCGGGTTCATTGGTGGTGCTGCCTCAATAGAATGGTCCAAATCCTTCAAGGAAACTTTTTTTGGCAAAATAATAAGGGCGGCTACGGGTAACTCAAAGTTTTACACCATGATTCGGGATAATAGTGAGACTATTGGAATAGCTGCCTTCACGGTGATTTTTGTTAGCGTTCTCAGCGGGATAGGTAACGGCTTATACACTTACAACCTTGATTTAATAAAGAAGGGTGGAGATGCAGCTTCTGCAATTCTTTTGCAAGGATGTGTAATGATGTGGAATGAAAACCCTTTCATTACAGCTACATCTCTTATTGGTATGGGCGTTGTGAAATGGCTTATTCTTTCTCTGACTATTTACTGGATTGGAGCAAGACTCACTGCTATACCAGTGAACTACGAGAAAGTAGTCAGAATTACAGCCTTTGTGTATGTGCCGGAAATCCTACAAGTATTCATGCCCTTCATGTTCTCAAATGAACCTACCTTGTCATATAATTGGCCTTTAGGATTGTATGCTATTTCCAGGCTTTGGGTGTTTATCATTCTTGTGGTAGCCATCACACAAACATTTGATTTTCCCAAAGGAAGAGCTTTTGGAGTTGCAATTTTCGGAGGAGCATTATACTGGCCAATTTATCATATGATTGTTATTCCAACGTTAAATGTTCCTGGCGTAGAAGTCCAACTTGCGATGCCTCAATCTTCATGGGTAATCCTTATAGGAATAACTGTCGTGGCGATAATCGCAATGTTGTTAGGGGTTTTTAGGAAGAAATAGGGACTCATCATCCTAAAATTTTCATGCATAAAATAATTCTATGTAAATTAGTGAGCGCTTCGTTTACTAGCTTTCAGCCTCTTTTCGTTTAGAAATCACCCAATCCTTATATCCAGACACAACGGCCCAAACCACAAAAATAGCAATCGTTGCCGCAATTCTGAATATCTCAGGTATTTGCAAGATCAGCCATATTAGAGCAAGCGGTACAACTATCACCAAGATTATAGACAAAATAGTAAACCAAGCCCATTTATCCAACATTGCACTCGACAATTTTATCCATAAAATAACAGGTTCAAAAGATATATATGTTTTCTGAAAAAAGAAGTTACGAGCTATTGTTTCTATAGGCTCCAAGGGTTGAAGATGAGATTCATTCAAGTTCCAGCGACTCTTTGAATTCCTTGCAGAAACGAAATTTTAACCAGCAAAACCTTATGTAACTGTAAAATCCACAATAATACGATGCTAAAGTGAAGAAATCCGAAAAATTAGAGGATGAACTTCCGTGGTTTTATAGGCTTGTTCTAAAATTGCCTTTTGCTAGCCAATCTCTCCCAGAAAATCTTCAAGGAATTTTCTGGGCTATAATTGTGCCAATATTTATTACACTCGAATTTTTTATAGCAATTTTCTTACTGATACTTTTTCCTTTTCCAATAAACATTTTCTTTGCCAGCAGCATCCCAATGGTTATCTTCCTAATTTTCGTGAAGGTTCAGCTTCAAAGACTTATTAACATGTGGAACGCAGAGGTGAAACAAAAACATTTTGAATGGGACTTGGATAAAATATCGAAAGAATATTTTTCGCTTCTAAAGAAAAAATTAAAGGAAAATGAAAGTGAGAGCGAAGAACACGAGAAAGCTTAAAATGAAGTCATTCTGAATTTACTGAAAAAAACTTTTGCAAACGTAACGACGATGAACACGACAAAGAATGGTAGAACTATAATCGGAAACTCTGGAACTATCACCACTTCACGAGTTGAATGTTGATAAATGAAGTACATCCATCTGTGAGTGCTGTTATCAAACAATTCATAATTCACAAAGATTGGTTTACAACCGTCAACAGTGATATTGTAAGGTTCAGTCATCAAAGCATGAGGAATATTAATTCTACAGAAACCGAGTGTTCCAGTAGCACCATTAACTTGAAACTTAATCTTGCAGTTGATAGAACTATAACTGAAGTGTGAGATCGTGGAATTACTAACTGTGCTGACACGATAGGACACATTTGCTTTATTGGCGTTAAACACGGAAATTTGACCGATAAGAGGATATTTGTCTTTCATGTATTGATCAACAGTGTACGGTGTGTCACCTACACCATCACGGCCTTGCAAGTTTTGGTTTGGACCGTTGTTAAAATCTACACCAGCATAATCATTCCAAAAGTTACCGCCATTGGGATAACCATCATCCCAACTATTTTCATAGCTGGAAGAAGTGCATCCTTTGGTGTTGTTGACAAAATTGTTATGATATATAACATTGCGATAAGAAGGAGTCGAAACTGGAATTTCAAGTCCATACGCAGTG
>CAZJQY010000044.1:5632-6968 GCA_964548095.1 uncultured archaeon | reverse complement strand
ATAATAGTGTTATAGTGATTTACGGTATTAATAATGTTACGGTGAGAACACGAGAGAAGCGGAATCCGCCGGATGCCCCAGACTCAAGAATACTT
Organism: uncultured archaeon; assembly: GCA_964548095.1. Lineage (GTDB taxonomy): Archaea > Altiarchaeota > Altiarchaeia > IMC4 > SCGC-AAA252-I15 > SCGC-AAA252-I15. The sequence continues at coordinate 6,873 of CAZJQY010000044.1, read as the reverse complement.
CTTGTCGACGACAATCCGGCGACCCTCGAGGAAATGCGGGCCGCACTGGATGACAGGGCAAGGAGCATCACCACCGTGCGCGACGGCTTTTCCGCGGAGCGACACCTCCGGGAGCACGGACAGGACGTGGATATTCTCGTAACCGACTACCACCTGCGCAGGGGGCCGAAGGGGCAGCCGCAGGGGGACGCGCTCGCGCGGATTGCGAGAGAGGTGAACCCGCGGATTAAGACGGTCCTCGTCTCCGGGGACTTGGGGGATGCGGACTTGAGCGCGGTCGACGCCCCCGTGCAGAAGCTCAACAGGACAAGCGCGTTGATGCCGCCATCCTACGGCACACAGTCGCAAAGCTTGATGGAAGCCCCTCCGGCAGAGGGTATAGGCCGCCCTCCATGACTGTGCCGGAAAACGAAAGACTTTTATATACGTCTGAACCTATAAGTTATTCCAATTTGGGGTGGTTTCATTGCCCGAGAATAGACGAGACGTATTTGACGAGATGCGGGCGTTCCTCGAGACGGCGCTCGCGCAGGCGTTCAGGCAGGCGGGAGTACAGTATATTCCGTCACAGACACTGGGGGAACAGCAAAACCAGCCGTACACTGACCTCGTCGAGTCCGCCGGCGAGTTCATCCTCACCGCAGAGCTTCCGGGAGCCCGCAGCGAAGACATTCGAGTGAATGCGAACCCGCGGACGGTCGAATTGGTTGTGCGAGGGCGCATGACGCCGGGACAGGCCTCACGCGGGGGAGGCTTTGCGAGGGCATACGTGATGCCCGCGGAAATCGACCCTGAGAACATCAAGGCTCAATACAGAAACGGGATTCTCGAGGTGAAACTACCGAAGGAATCCCGGCAAAAAAAATTGAATAAGGAGGTATGAAAGAAAATGGCTCAACAACCACAACAAGTGTTTATTCTGCCTGAAGGGGCACTGAGGACGACCGGGCGGTCAGCCCAGTCCGGAAACATCATGGCGGCGAAGGCCATGGCAGATATTGTGAGGACCACGCTTGGTCCGCGCGGCATGGACAAGATGCTTGTGGACGACATGGGGGACATAACCATCACCAACGACGGCGCGACCATCGTCGAGGAGATGAACGTCGAGCACCCGGCCGCCAAAATGATTGTGGAGGTCGCGAAAACCCAGGACGAGGAAGTGGGCGACGGGACGACAACAGCCGTCGTCCTGACGGGGGAACTCCTCTCTGCCGCGGAAAAGCTCATCGCGAAAGGAA
>CAZJQY010000044.1:0-5622 GCA_964548095.1 uncultured archaeon | reverse complement strand
TCAACACGAGCACCGTAATCAGAGGATACCGTATGGCCACAGAAAAGTCATACGAAATCCTCGAGAAAATCAGCAGGCCCGTCAAGCTCTCCGACGCCAACGTGCTCAATGAGATTGCGGAAACCGCGATGACCGGCAAAGGAGCCGAGTCCGCGAAAGACACGCTCGCAGACCTCTGTGTCAGCGCCGTCAAACAAGTCGCCGAACAGGAGAACGGGAAGGTGACGGTGGACTTGGACGACATCCAAGTCGAGAAGAAGGAGGGCGGCAGCGTCCATGACTCAGAGCTCATCTACGGCGTCGTCTTGGACAAGGAGCGCGCAAGCGACAGCATGCCCGCGAAAGTCACGAACGCGAAAATCGCGCTTCTAGACGTGGCGCTCGAAATCAAGAAGACGGAAACTGACGCGAAAATCGAGATAACGTCCCCAGACCAGCTCGTCCTCTTCACGCAACAGGAGGAGAAGACGCTCAAAGAGAAGGCTGATGCCGTGACGAAATCAGGCGCAAACGTCCTCTTCAGTCAGAAGGGCGTCGACGACCTCGTCGCGCACTTCCTCGCCAAAGCAGGAGTTCTTGCGGTAAAGAGCGTTTCTAAGTCCGACATGAAGAAGCTTGCGAAGGCGACTGGGGCGACCATCGTCTCAACCGTCAAAGACCTGACCGGGAAAGAGCTCGGGAAAGCCCAAGTCGTCGAGGAAGTTAAAATCGGCGACGACGAGATGGTCTTCGTGCGCGGATGCAAGAACCCGAAGGCGGTGAGCCTCCTCGTGCGCGGCGGAACCGAACACGTCGTCGACGAGGCAGAGCGCTCAGTCAAGGACGCGCTCGGCGGCGTCGCCTCAGCGGTGGAACTTGGGAAAGTAGTCACCGGCGGCGGGGCACTTGAGATTGAGCTTGCGCGAAGAATCCGCGAGTACTCCGAGTCCGTCGGCGGCCGCGAACAGCTTGCGATACAGGCTTTCGCCGAGACCCTCGAAATCATCCCGAGGACGCTTGCCGAATCGGCGGGCATGGACGCAATCGACACGCTCGTGAAGCTTCGGAGCGAGCACGACAAGAAGAACGCTGACGTCGGGGTCGACGTCCTCGCAGGAAAGACCGGCGACATGTGGAAGAAGGGCGTCATAGAGCCGACGAAGCTTAAGCTTCAGGCGATAAAGTCCGCAAGCGAGGCGACTGAGATGATACTTCGCATCGACGACGTCATCGCGGTCTCGAAGAAGAGCGGGCCCGGCATGCCACCAGGCGGCGGCATGGGAGGCATGGGCGGTATGGGAGGCATGGGCGACTACTAACGCCCGCCCACACCTTTTTTCATCCCCGCCGCGCACACCATGCGCGGGGGGCGCATTTTCTTTTACATTCAATGAGCAAAAAGGCGGAAAACCCCGCGGAGCTCGAAAAAAAACTCAAGGAAAACGAGGAGCGAGTGCGGGAACTAGAGCTTGCGCTCTCAAAGAAGGAGGGCGAACTCAAGGAGCACGTGAGTCTGCTCCAGCGGACGCATGCCGACTTCCAGAACTACATGAAGCACGCCGAGAAAGAGCGGAACCGGCATGCCGAAAAGGCCGTGGACGACCTGCTGCTCGCGGTGATTGAGGTGCACGAGAACCTCGGCCGCGCAATCGAGGCAATGCAGGCAGCCGACGCCCACCACAAGACGCGTGGAGGCCTTGCTGCAGTCGCGCGCCAGTTCACAAAACTGCTCGAGGAGCGCGGCGTGAGAAGAGTAGAATCGGTCGGCTCCGCATTCAACCCCGGCTGCCATGAGGCAGTTGAGGCGCTCGAGTCATCCGGCAAGCCTGAGAACACCGTCATCGAAGAGATACAGTCAGGTTACACCGTAAACAACAGGCTCCTTAGGCCTGCAAAAGTTATTGTTGCCAAAAACAAAGGAGGTGCATGACATGGCAAAGATTATTGGAATAGATTTGGGGACCAGCAACTCTGCTGCTGCAGCGATGATTGGGGGCAAGCCGACGATAATACCCTCGGCTGAGGGGACGACGCTTGGAGGCAAGGCATTCCCATCATACGTTGCATTCACCAAAGACGGGCAGCGCCTCGTCGGCGAGCCCGCGCGAAGGCAGGCTGCCACGAACCCGGAGCGCACCATCATGGCAATCAAGCGGAAGATGGGCACCGACCACAAAGTTAGGATAGACGACAAAGCCTACACGCCGCAGGAGATTTCGGCGATGATCCTTGCGAAAATCAAGGAGGACGCCGAAGCATTCCTAGACGACAAAGTCGAGAAGGCAGTCATCACCGTCCCAGCCTACTTCAACGACAACCAGCGCACAGCAACCAAAGACGCCGGAATCATCGCCGGCCTCGAAGTCGTCCGAATCATCAACGAGCCGACGGCTTCGACAAGGAAGGGAAGGAACTCAAGATTGTCGTCCTCGATTTGGGCGGCGGAACATTCGACGTCACCATCATGGAGATGGGCGAGTCCGTGTTCGAGGTCATCTCGACGTCCGGGGACACGCAACTCGGCGGAACCGACATGGACGCGAAACTCATCGACTACATCGTCGAGGAGTTCAAGCGACAGGACGGGGTCGATTTGCGCAAGGACAAGAAGGCGATGCAGCGGGTGCGCGAGGCTGCTGAGAAGGCGAAAATCGAGCTTTCGACCACCACCTCAACCACCATCAACCAGCCCTACATCAGCATGGGCCCGGACGGTGGGCCCGTCCACCTCGAGCTCTCCCTTACACGGGCGAAACTTGAGGAGCTGGTGAGCGACATCCTGGGGAAGCTCATCCAGCCGATGCAGAGGGCGCTCGACGACGCGAAGCTTAAGCAGGGCCAGATTGACAAGGTGATACTCGTCGGCGGCCCGACAAGGATGCCGTGCGTGAGAGAGACATTCAAGCGCTTCTTCGGGAAAGAGCCTGAGGGGGGTGTTGACCCCATGGAGTGCGTTGCGATGGGCGCGGCAATACAGGCGGGCGTCATCGCAGGCGAAGTGAAAGACATACTCCTTTTGGACGTGACACCATTGAGCCTCGGCATAGAGACTTTGGGGAGCGTGTTCACCAAACTCATAGAGCGGAACACGACCATACCCACCAAGAAAAGCCAGGTATTCTCGACCGCCGCAGACAACCAGCCAAGCGTGGAAATCCACATCCTCCAGGGCGAGCGTCCGATGGCGGGAGACAACACAACACTCGGCCGGTTCACCCTCGTCGGCATACCGCCGGCACCCCGGGGGATACCGCAGATTGAGGTGGCCTTCGACATCGACGTGAACGGCATCATGAACGTGGCGGCAAAAGACATCGGCACCGGCAGGGAACAGCGGCTAACCATCACCGCATCCACGAAGCTCCCGGAAAAAGACATCGAGAAGATGATGAAGGAAGCCGAGAAACACGCCGAAGAAGACAAGAAGCGGAAGGAAAACGCCGACGTGAAAAACAACGCCGACTCACTCGTCTACTCCGTCGGAAAAGCCATCGGAGACCTCGGAGACAAACTCGACAAGGAAAAGAAAGAGGAAGTCGAGAAAAAGCTCGATGAACTCAAGAAGACGATGACGGGGGACGACATCGAGAAAACCAGGAAGGCGACCGAAGACCTCTCGAAGGCCTCGCAGGAGCTTTTCACGAAAGTCTACCAGGAGGCGGCGAAAGCCTACCAGGAAGAGCAGGCGAAGCAGGACAAGGGGAAGAAGGACGAGAAGCCTGAGAAAGGCGGCGGCAGCGAGGACGTCGTGGACGCCGAATACGAGGTCGTCGACGACAAGGGAAAAGATGGAAAAAAGAAGCGGTAAACCGGCGTTCGTGATGGAGATAAACCTTGATGCTCAAGGAAGGCCGAACACAATCACGCGCAACCAAGGCCTCCCCTACGACGTCATCATAGCGGCGCTCGCACACCAGATGCACCTCTACAACCAGCTGTGGGCGAAGCAGTCGAGCGCGACCTTTGAGGAGCGTTAGTGTTCTGGGGAGCATGCATGGCAGAGAAACGCGATTACTATGACGTGTTAGGCGTCGGAAGGAACGCATCAAAGGATGAGGTGAAGAAGGCGTACCGCCGTCTCGCCAAGCAGTTTCACCCGGACGCCAACAAAAGCCCCGAAGCCGAGGAAAAATTCAAGGAGGTTTCTGAGGCCTATGAGGTTCTCGCGGACGAGGGAAAGCGCGCCACCTACGACCAGTACGGGCACGCGGGAGTCTCCCAAGCCTTCTCCGGCGGAGGGTTCAGCTGGAACGACTTCACCCACTTCGGAGACATCGAAGACCTATTCGGGGGCGAATTCTTCGGCAGGAACATCTTCGACGTCTTCTTCGGCGGGGCGCACCGGGCATCCCGGGAGGGGCCCGCGCGGGGCGAAGACCTGCGCTACGACACCGAGATAACGCTCGAAGAGGCTTACAGCGGCGTAGAGCGCGACATAAGGTTCCCAAGAACTGAAGTCTGCGACACCTGCTCTGGCTCCGGCGCAAAACCGGGGACAAACCCGAAATCATGCCCAGCCTGCGGGGGGGCCGGGCGCGTCCGGAAAGAACAGCGCACACCGTTCGGGTTCTTTGCAACCGTCATGGCCTGCGGGAAATGCGGGGGCAATGGCTTTACCATCGAAGCGCCCTGCAAGGACTGCAGGGGCTCCGGGAAAGTGGTCGCCGACAGGACCATCCACATAAAGATTCCGGAGGGCGTTACATCGGGCTCCCACCTTCGGCTGCACGCCGAAGGGGAGACGGGCGCCCGCGGGGGAACGTCAGGAGACCTCTACGTCGTCATCCACGTGAAACCCCACGCCTTCTTCGAGCGTGTGGAAGACGACCTAGTCTGCCAGATACCCATCTCCTTCAGCCAGGCCGCGCTGGGGGCAGACGTTGAGATTCCGACCATCTCAGGGAAAGCGAAGCTCAAAATCCCAGCCGGCACGCAAACCAACACCGTCTTCAGGCTGAGGGGAGAGGGCATGCCGCACCTGCGCGGCAGAGGACGGGGAGACCAGCACGTGCGCGTCGTCGTCGAAACGCCCAATAAACTGTCAGCGGACGCGAGGAAGCTTCTCGAGCAACTGCGAGAGCTTGAGAAGAAGCAGGAGAAGGGTTTGTTCGAAAGGTTGAAAGACACCCTCGGTGGGGGCTAAAGCGTCTTAATCCTATCGTGTATTTTCTTGCTTGCGTTGATGGGGCCGTCCCAGTGGGCTTTCACGCGGACGATGTTTGTTTTGATACCAAGCATGCGGAGCTGATTCCTGAGTTCCTCCTCGTCGACGTGCTGGTCGAAACCCAATGCGATGACGTCGGGTCTTATCTCGCGGATGGGCTTTATGAAGTCTTCTGTGTCACCTAAGACGGCGTCGTCTACGGGCTTGAGCGCCTTGACGATTGCAAGCCGCTGGCTCTCGGGGATGAGGGGCTTTCTCTTTCTGGTTTCGGCGGTGTTGTCGCAGGCGACTATCACGATAAGCCGGTCCCCGAGCCTGCGCGCCTCCTTAAGGAACATGAGGTGCCCTGGGTGGATGATGTCAAACACCCCTGTTGCGACAACAGTCTTCATCTTGGGTTACCGGATTTTATAGGATAGCGTATAAATAGACTTTTTGCGTAATTAAGCCTGTGTTGTATTTCCTTCTGTTTATTGTGG
>CAZJQY010000043.1:5891-6971 GCA_964548095.1 uncultured archaeon | reverse complement strand
ACTTGCACGTAGGTTGGGCTGCAGGCAGTCTTCTCGAAGTAGAAGTAGGAGAACGCCGATGCCGAGACGATGAGGGCGAGTACCGCGTAGACTGCCTTCGTCAAGTGTTTCCGTTTTTCCCGTGGCAGGCAGGCTTCGACTGCAAGGAGCACGGCGGTTGCGTACGCAAGGTACATCACTGCGGCGTCCGCCTGCTGGCACCCGGAAACAAAGCGCGTGAGGAAAGATGGTTTGTCGCGGCCTTTCGGGGTTGCCTCGTAGTGGAGGATGACGGCGGCAAGGAAGATGAAGAGTGCGAGGTAGAGAAACGGCGTATACTCTCTCCTATGTTTCCTATCCATTTTGCCCGTCGAACTCGTCTTCGCTGAACACTTTCACCATCCGCGTGAAGGCGTCGGAGTTGTGCTGCGTCGAGTCCACTTGAATGTAGTTTTGGACGACGCCCGCCCGCACAGCCCCCACAACACGCTCGGGATGGCTCAGGTAGTAGGTGTTCCCTTCGCGGAACTGCAGCGTCACAGTGTCCAAGGCCCCAAGCCGTATGCTCCGCCCATACCTGCGCATATGCTCAGTATCGTTCACCTCCCGCGCAAGCTCGTAAGCGTAAGTCAAGCCCTCAAGGTAGACGCCCGCCGAGGATGCGTGCGGGAACCCGAACTCGGGGTGCGCGGGGTTGAAGAAGCGCCCCCACGTGTCAAGGTAGACCGGCTTCTCAGTCTGCTGAATCTTTAGGAGCTCGTCGTTCAGCCTGAACACCGCATCCACATACCTTCTGTCGCCGGTCACCCGATACAGCCGGTACAAGCTCATGCTGTGCCATGGCACGTATGCGGGATAATAGTTGTCTTGCATGAGGTCGACGTACTCGTGTATGTAGAACTCTTCAGATTTTATTGCCGCATCCAGAAGCCGCTTATCTCCCGTCCGCTGATACAGCTCGACGAGGCTTAAGATGGCTTCGCCGCTGTAGAAGGTGAGAAGGCGGTCTTCATCGTACTCGTAATCCGGCTCGATGTACCAGGGGTCGAATGAGCCGTCCTCATGCTGGAGCGAAAGAATGGTGTTCGCAAGCTTTTCGGC
>CAZJQY010000043.1:0-5791 GCA_964548095.1 uncultured archaeon | reverse complement strand
AGGTTCTCGATGAGCCACCGGTTCATCTCCCCCAGTGACTGGTTCACCCGCCGCAGGGTCAGGTTGTCGAGGCCGACGAGGGTGTTCGCCCGGTAGACGTCGAGGACGGGGGTATTCGGGGACAGCTTCATGAACTGTTCGGTGCCGTAGACGACGACGTCCACGCCCCCACTATTCGCGCAAGACTCAGGCAACTCCAGAATCGCGCACAACCGGGAGACGAGCTTGGGCGTGTCAATGTCGGCGACGATGGCGACGTCGCTCACATATGCTGCGCTTCTCCCGCCCTTAGTGATTCTTATGGTGTGGACTCCAGGCTCGAATTCGCCGTCATAGACCCTGAGGCGGGGCACATACAGCCTGCTCCGGTTGATCACGGCCGTGCCGCCGTCCAAAACGAAGACCTCCGCCTCAAGCCGGCCTGCCTGCGACTTCGTCGGGATGCCGTAGCACTTGAGGTTGTCGTCGCACCTGCCTTCCTCAAGAATCCTTCTTGCTGCCAAGTACACAGATTCTGCGAGGTTTCCTCGCGCAACGCTCGCAGAACCCCTGAGGCTGCCATCGACCCGGAACACGACATAAGCCTCGTTGCAGGCTCCGTTGAACCTGCCGGGAAACGACTGCGGCGGCTGCTTCCCCGCAAAAAAATCCCGTGCCGCCTGATAGGCGCGCGCAACCAGATACTCTTTGTCCTCGGCGGAAAGCTGCGGCAGCCTCCTGCCCGCGTCAAAGCGCTCGCACTGGTCGCCTTGGTCGCTTCCATGGTAGACCTTTGAGATGAGGCGGGGGGTTTTGCTATAAAAGACTAGGATGAGGAAAACGATTGCCATCACGAGCAACCACAGCCTCTTTCCCCCCCTTTTTTTCGTTATGGTTTTCACATCCCCTACTTATTTCTTTTTTTAGATTAATTTATACTAATGATTACTGATGCGAGCCAGAATCCTCGGTTGTCTGATGCTTTTTTGCGTGCTGGTGGCGACATCAGGTTGCATCTCAGATACCGACGCGACCATGGGGGCCCTGTTCACAACACTGGCTGGCGTGATATGCTTCCTGTACACGGCGATTAAAGCGCTGGTCGGCCCCATCGCCGTCTTCCTCATCATCTGGGCCGGGCTCAAGTGGACGGGCTCACGGGACAACCCCCAAGACCGGGACCAGGCAAAGAGGATGGTCGAGGGGGTGCTCGTCGGACTCATCATCGTCGTAGTGGCGACGGCAATCGTCTCAATCATCATCAACGATGCGGGGTACGCGTGCGGCGCAACCCTCACCCCCAAAAAAATCTAACCCAAGGTGATAGAATGAAAAAAAGACACATACTCCCCCTCCTGCTTCTGGCAGGAACCGCGCTCGCGCAGTCCGCCTCAACGAAGCTGGGAGACATCCTCGCGGAATACCTATGCAACCTGTTCGGCGCGATAAAGCAGATTGCGGGCGTCCTTGCGGTCTTCGTCTTGGTTGTGGCGGGCGTCAAATGGCTGTGGTCCCGAGACGACCCAGGCGAACGCAAGCAGGCGAAATCGCTCATCGAAAGCGTGCTGATGGGACTAATCCTCATCGCGGCGGCGACCGGCCTCGTCTACGCAATCATCCAGATTACACCATGCCCCTGAAACCGAAATGAAGCCAGACACAGTGTTCCGCGCAAGCCTCGCAACCATACTACTCTTAGCATCCGCCGCATCAGCCGCAACGCTTGCAGAGGACATGGTGAAGCCGGCAAAAGTATACCTGTGCACCGCATACCACTCACTCTGGTACTCCATCGGCCCCATCGCAATATTCGTCCTCGTCATCGCCGGTATACTATGGGCCAAATCAGACGACAACACGAAAGACCGGCTCACGGCGAAAGACCTAATCATGGCCGTCTTAATCGGCGTCACCATCCTGCTTGTCGCCCGCGGCGTCGTCTATTTGATAACATCCGCGGCAGGCGGTCCCGCATTCGACATTAACGTGTTTTGTCCGTGAGGTGAATGAGATGAGAAAGCAAACGATTATATGTGCCCTCATTGGTCTGCTCTCGCTTCCCGCGGCTGCCGCGCCGAAGGTGACGGGGGCCCAAGTGGTGGAGCCATTCTACCGGCTTGTCTGCGAGGTATTCACGAAACCCTACATCCCCATATCCCTCGCAGTCCTCATGTGGGCGTACGCGGGGGCGAAATGGATCTACTCGCAGGACGACGACGAACAGCGGCTGCTCGCCAAAGACATAGCAGTCTACGTCATCGTTGGGCTCATGTTCCTAATACTTGCCCCACAAATCGTTTATATAATCTTCGGTGTGACAGTATGCCCGCCTTAACGCTCGACGATGTCTTCAGAGACGTCGCGTCTCGCGGTAGGATGGCGTTCATGCCCTACCTCTGTGCGGGCGACCCGGACCTTGAGACAAGCTTCCAGATTGCGGAAACCCTCGTTCGGGCGGGCGCGGACGTCCTCGAAGTGGGACTGCCCTTCTCAGACCCGATTGCTGACGGGCCGACCATCCAGAAGGCCTCGCAGCGCGCGCTTGCGGCGTGTATGAACACCGACGCCTACTTCAGCCTCTGCAAGCGGATTTCCGCAACCTCCGCTACGCCGCTCGTCGCTATGACCTACTTCAACCTGATACTCCACTACGGAATCGACCGCTTCGTCCACTCCTCCCGGCAGTCTGGAATTTCAGGAGTCATCGTACCGGACCTACCCTACGAAGAATGCCGGGAGCTCGAGGCCTCGTGCCAGCGTGAGGGGGTGTCCCTCATCCAGCTTGTCGCACTTACGACAGACGACAGACGCCTCGACCGCATCATCCAGCACGCCCACGGCTTCATATACCTCGTCTCTGTCCTAGGTGTTACGGGAGCGCGCGATAAGGTGAGCAAAAAAGTCCCGACAATGCTTGCGAGTATCCGGCGGAGGACGCGGCTTCCCGTGTGCCTCGGCTTCGGCATATCCAAAAGAGAGCATGTCCTCGAAGCCAAAAGGCTCGGCTTCTCAGGGGTCATCGTCGGAAGCGCCCTCATCGACGTCGTCGCCTCCCATCTCGGGGAAAAAGACAAGCTCTTAAGTGAACTGTATCGTCTGGCGTGCGCGCTTAAGGAGGCGACGTAGCGTCTTCTGGAGCCGCTACTTTCTCGTATACTCTCACGAAGCCGCTGGAGAAGTCTTTCACGAGCCTGAAGTTCTTGAGGGGCTCGTACTGTCTGTTGTAGAGGCCCGCACTCAAGTATGAGGTGCAGCCGAGGCTCTTTTTGTTTGCCTCGTTCGCGCACGCCCGCTCGTCGTAGACGGCGTCGATGGTGTCTGAGAGGTAGAGCCGCGTCATCATGAAGTCCGAGAACTCCTCGGGAACGTAGACGAGGCTCCTATACTGCGGCAGGATGTTGTCGTCTGGGCGGGATATCGCAAGCGAGAGAATCTGGAAGAGAGGCTCAACCCCGAGAAGCGAAGCGTCATTGTGCTCGACCCACGTTTTCCAAGGCACCTTCTGGCCGTAGTTTAAGATGACGTTGATGCCGACAATTTCGTTGTCCTCCTTCACAAGGAACTCAACGCCGGGAATGTAGCCGCCGCACGCGAAGACGATTCTCCTCCCTAAAAACATGGTCCCGTTCTCGTCGCTCATGACCCGCTGGGTTTTGTCGCTCGCCTGCGGGTAGAAGCCGCAGGTGACGTAGTTCTTGAAGTCTCCGTCTGCCTTCGTGTCGATGTTCCCGGTCGCGATGAAGTGGAGGGCCGAGCCTTTGCCTATCATCGTCCAGTCGATGGCGATGTAGCGCAGGTCCACTCCCTCAGGGAACACCTCAGTCACCTCCCGGTACCGCCTCTCGTACGCACGGAAAATCCGCATGGCGTTCTCCTCAGTCGTCGCGTTTACGAAGAACCGCGCAACGTCCTGAATCTCATACGGGTCGGCCTGGAGGTTGTCGATTAGAACGGGCCTGTGGGATACAGCCGTAATCCAGTGGCCATAATCCCACCACGTCAAGACCCCCTCATTCGGTCTCGTGTTCGACTCAAGCCACTCGAGCGCAGGCTCCCAATAGTATATGTCCCCCCCAGGGCTCATGTGCATGGGAATCATCGCAATAGCCTGACTGTAATACTTTACCCCCCCAAACGGCACAGAAATAAACGGCACAACCAAGATGAGGATGGCGCCAACTATCCTCAGGCTCGCAAAATCCTCCTTCCTCGCGATAGAGTACAAACCAATGGTTGCGCCCAAAACAGTTATCGGGACGCTCGCGTTAAAAATGTACTGCGACTTGAAGTATACGCCGTAAAGCATTGGAATGCTCCACGAGAGGACGAACAAGGAGCCGAAGTCCGCTCTTTTGAGTGCAACATAAAGAAGCACTGGAATCATGATAAATGCGTAAAGGAACAACACACTGAACCTGTTGGAGCCTGCGGTAAGGTACTCCCCAAGAGAACTCGCGAATGGGTGTTGCTCCGCGATAGTCTTCTTGATAACGTCGTCCTGTTTCCTGCTTTCCAGCGTGCTCTTGACGACCCCCCAAATCTCGCCAAAGCCGGATAACATGAGTCCTGCGACAACTAAGACAATCACGATGGAGAAAACCACTTTTGGGTTTCCCTGAACCCAGGCGTTGAATCTGTCGAGTACGTTCCCTGGCGCAGCATCCTGCTCTTTAGGACTTCTAGCGTGCCTCACGTACTCGAGGAATATGCCGACGAAGAGGGCGCCAGCCAAGGCGACTATATTTACGTTGTACGGCAAAAAGTCTGGAAGATGCGGCAGTCCTCCCCGCGGGTGGAGAATAATCGGAGTCAAGAAACTCGGCACCACTGACGCAAAAACATATGTCACATGGTCGAAGCAGGGTTCGTTTTTCAGGAACCGTGCGATGGAGTACACCACCGAAAACGCACCCAAAATAATCAGGCTATAGATGTAACCCCCCCACGCGGTCCTCAGCATGAAAAAGGAAAGACCGGCGAGATAAACGTAGTCCATGTCCCTCCTCTTAAAGGAGTAAACGAAAAACAAGAAACTCGTTAAAACCAAAAACATCCCGAAAGCGTCGTCCTCGGGGTTCCCTGCCGTAGCGTTCGTAGCATACCCGGGACTGATCATCAAGACGAAGGCTGCAAGAAACGCAGCAATCTTGTTGTAAGGCGCGTGCTCGGAAAAAAGCTCAGAGACGAGAAGATACAGGACTAAAACCGTTATCGCAGGTATGACGCCGGGATACAGTATCGAAACATCATATATGCCAATGTTAACTGCTTTTGTTACTGAAGCGGTATACGCTAAGAACACGGGCACAAAAAACGATGCCCTGCTTATGTCCAGTCCCGGAGCCTCCCCCATGTGTTTATCCATCCCATGGGTGAGCGGGTACGTTAAGTAGTCGTGGTCTGGTACGAATCCTGTGTCGTATGCTACTTCAGCCCACTTGTACTGCCAATATGAGTCCAAGTTTGCGATGAGCGATGCATATGCGGGAATCATGTGCAGTATCAGTGTTGAGGCAAAGAGGGCTATGGCAACTGTTGTATCGAGTTTCACTATCTTGTGGACTGAGAGAGTGTACATAAGCAGGAATATGCCCGCCATCAGGGAGAAAACCGTGTAATCTCTTCCGACCAACTCTAGACCCTGTGTCTGAGCGTAAGAACTTGCGTAATACATGAACAGTGTGGTGACGAAAATAAGTATCGGGACACCTAAGAGATAGTAGTTTTTCTCGCCCTTAAGATACAGGTACGTGAAGTAGACTGAGAGCATACCCAAACCAGCGCTCGTTAATGGTATAATCTAGTATAAGGT
>CAZJQY010000042.1:4960-7045 GCA_964548095.1 uncultured archaeon | reverse complement strand
GATGAATCTTACTTAGACTACCTGCGGCTCATCAGCAGGCAATACTCTCAAGGACACCCCACCTTCATGATCCGTGCGATAGGAGCAAGAGAGCTATCCCTGAAGTCGAAGCACATCGGCTTAAATCGGGTTCTCGACATCCAGGAGGAGCTCAGGCTGATGGACACATCACTTTTAGAGCAGCCGGAGGCGGTTCCTGGGACGGGCTTGAAGCGGGGTGCCTGCTGGCTGAGTCTGGCGTGGCTTGAGTACCTGAGCCTTCCCGTCGAGAAGATGGTGCCGCCGGAGTGGGTTAAGGACCCTCCGTTGGGGTACCAGGCGATATCAGACTACTGGCACGGGTATTACGAGAAGTCCGCGTACGAGTTCCACCGCGCCAACAACTTCAGCGCACTCTTCGACGGCGGAAACCCCGACGTATACGCTCTCCCGTTGACTGAAGTGGTACCATGCATCGAGTCCCTTCAGCTCATGTACGAGCGGACGGGAGAAGAGCGGTATCTCCGCGAACTTGACGTGTTGGAGGAATACGTCCTCCAGAATCACTGGGACACCCCCGACAACCGGAAATTTAACGGAGACTACGGGTTCCTCGTTCAGGGGTGCGTGGAGACCTCAAGGGGCGAGTCATGCTACTTCAACACGAAGCTTTTGAACGACAACGCATACCTGGCGTACCTTTTCTCAAAGAACAAGGACAAAGTCTACACGCTCAAGAAGAAGCCGGCCGCTGTATACTACCCGGAACCCGTCCAAGACCCAAATTACCCTCAAAAGCGCGCGGAAGAGCCGAAGCCGCCGCAGGCTCCCGCAAAACGCGGCGCGCCTAAAGCATACGTAGCCTACGCGCTCGCCTTCATCGCGGCTGCTGCAGCACTCGCACACGTCCTCCGCTCCAGAAGTGTGCGTGCGCCGAAATCCCGGTCTAATCCGAAGACGGAAAGGGGGGGTAAAGGATGACTGCGGGGGCAGGAAAGAATGAGGTCGCGCAGGCAGGAAACATGATGCTTGCCGCGGTGATGGCTGCCCTCCTCATGGCGCAAATGAGCTTGGCGGCGACTATCTCTACGCCGGCACCGACCGTTAGTATCGGCCCCTACGGCACCCCCGGCCCATACGGTACTCCAACCACAACGTCTCTTCCATGCGACCCACCCTGCGCATCCTGTGAAAGATGCGTTGACGGAGCGTGCGAGGATGCGTGCACCAGCTGCAGGTCATGTGATACTGCAACAGGTTCGTGTGAAACATACTGTGACGTAAGTAATTGCGAGTCATGCAGTAGCGACGGCGTGACCTGCTACAATCGCTGCCCCGGCACCGTCACGCAATGCAGCGTATGCAACGGAGCCGGTAACTGCCTCAACTGCAAGGAACAGACGGGAGACCAGTGCGCACAATGCAACTACGTGACGGACGACTGCACCAACAGGCGCGCGTGCCCGCTCCCCTGCGAGACGTGTAACGCAGTAACCGGGAACTGCGACTTCAACCTCCCACCCTGCTGCGCCTGCCAGGGAAGGCTGACGCCATGCGGCTCCTGCATGGGGAACTGCGCCTCCCAGATATGCCTTCCTTGGGAACCGCACACCGTATGCGAAGTCGACGAGAATTGTAACGGCGGCTGCGGCTGTTCATCCATCACATGTCCTGACTCCGGCGCTACAGGCTCGGGGCCAGCGATATCATGTCCTCCCGGCCAGCATGTGTGCGAGTGCACGGCAGTAGACTGCGGAAACGCCGAATACGGATGCTGTGATGATGAAGATGAAGACGGTGATGGTGACGGGGACGGGGACATGGACGTTGATGGTACTCCCGACGGTGATGTTGACGGTACTCCCGGCGACGGTGATGGTGATGTAGACGGTACGCCAGATGGTGAGGGTGATGGTGATTCGGATGCTGCTCCCGGAGACGGTGATGGTGACGATGAGTTGGATGGTACTCCTGACGGCGATGGTGACGGTACGCCGGATGGCGACGGTGATGGTGACGGGGACGGAGACGGTGACGGCGATGGTGATGGCGATGACATTGACGTTGATGGTACTCCTGAGGGTGATGACGGTGAGGATGGCGAGG
>CAZJQY010000042.1:0-4860 GCA_964548095.1 uncultured archaeon | reverse complement strand
GGTGACGGTGATGGTGACGGGGATGGTGATGGTGACGGTACTCCTGATGGTGATGGTACTCCTGATTTTGATGGTACGCCTGATTTTGAGGAGGAGGTTTGTGTGCCCGACGGTGGTTGTTTGAATTTGTCTTTGGATGTTGGTAATGATTCGAAGTTGCCGTGGGAGTGGAATACGTCCGACCTGAATTTTTCAAGGGAGCGTGTTTTCTTTGGTTTGCCGTTGGAGCGTGTGCTGAATAAGACGGCGGATATTCTAAGGCATGGTTGTTTGAGTTCGGAGTGTGTGGGTTGTCGTCTTGTTGGCGGTGATTGTTTGATTCCGTTCGTCTTCAGGAGCGGTAACTTCGTCTATGAGAATGGTAGTTTGTGTGTTCCGGCGGGCGGTAATCTTACGGTAGACGATATAAACTTTAGTTTTTGGGTTGTGGAAACCATCGATAATGTTTCTTATGATAGGCGACTTCGTTTTAGTGATGGGGGTAATTGGACTGTTCAGTTTGATAATGGGTCTGATGTTGGGAGCAAAAAGTATTTGGTGCCGCCTGGTGCAGATTGTGGTGACTTGTGTTTTGATTTGGCGTATGTTGCGGGCAGTCCTCCCAGTGGTTTAGACGAGTATGATGCGGTAGATGACGCGATGTATCGCCTCCTTTTTGATAGACTGGACAAGAATCATGATAGTGTTGTCGAGGAGTTGGACACCGACCACAACGGAATCCCAGACACCTACTTTAACCCCGAGCGTATGTGGTTTAACGCCCAAGACAAGTTGGGCATTCAGTCTCTGTGGGGGCCGGAAGTCTTCAAACTCGTCGTGTGGGCGGGATAACCCCCTACTTCTTCTCCCACTTCAGGAGGTGCGTGACTTTTCCTAGGCTGCTTCCTTTGTCGGAATTTCCCGACGAGAAATTCCGGGTTCGACCTGACGGTCGAACGCACATTACTTTTTCTCCCACTTCAGCAGGTGCGTTACTTTCCCCAAGGAGCTTCCTTCTTTAATCTCTTTTCTTATTCTGTTTTCTTTTTCCAGTACGTCCATCGCCCGGTTTGCTGTTTCAACGGCTTTTTCGGCCGGGATGACGACTACTCCATCTCCGTCTCCGACGAGCCAATCGCCGGCTTTTATAGGTACTCCGTGGAGGGTTAAGGGTACGTTGATTTCTCCGAATCCCTTCGGCTCGCCTGCAGTCGGCATGACTCTTTTAGCGTAAACGTTAAACTTGAGTTTCTTTATCTCGGAAACGTCCCGCACCGCACCCCACACGACAACCCCTGAAAGCTTCTTCTGCAACGCGCTTTCTGTCGCAAGCTCCCCCCACACTGCAGGGCCTACGCCGAAGGCGTCTATGACTATGACGCCTCCTTCTTCGGCCGCATCTATTGCTTCGACGGGTTTAGCCCAGTCGCCCGGCATAGTCCTCACGGTTGTGGCTTGGCCGACCATCTTTTTGCCGGAAATGTGTTTCATCCTCCGCAAATCCCCGCCCCGGTGCATGGCGTCGGAAATGTTTGCAGTGGAAACTTTCATGAAAATCGAGCGTACGTCCGTCGTCCTCTTGAAGAGTTTCGTCGGAATTTTCGTTTTCCGCTGTATTGCTTTTTTGATGTCTTTCGCAGCCTTCGCCGGGTTTTCGGCTTTGGTTATCGCGCCGCCCACAATCAGTATCTTAGCGCCTGCTTTGAGTGCGTCGACGATGCTCTCTGAGTTGAGGCCGCCCGCCGCAGCGACTGGGATGGATACTGCCTGCACTACTGCATTGAGCTTTTCGAATGGGATTTTCGCCTGCATCTGCGCGTCGATGGGCGTGTGCAAGGATACGTAGTCGGCGCCGAACTCCTGGGCCTTCCTTGCGCGCGAGACTGGGTCTTTGACGTTTATGAGGTCGACCATGACCCTGCACCCGAACGCCCTGCCTGCTTCGACGCACTCCCGTATCGTGGAATCGCACGCGGCGCCGAGCACGCAGACGACGTCCGCCCCAGCCTTCGCGGCAGCCTCAACTTCGACGCGGCCGGCATCCATGACCTTTAAGTCGGCGACGATGGTCTTCCCCGGGAACGCCACCTTAAGCTTCCTCACGACGTTCAAGCCCTCGCTTTTGATGAGCGGCGTGCCCGCCTCAATCCAGTCGACGCTCCCCTTAACTTCCTCGGCGACTTTCAGGGCTCTGTCAAAGTCCACGAAATCCAAGGCAACCTGCAATACGGGCTTCATACCATTACCCTTATGGCATTCTAAAGAAAAAAAGGAGTCTATCGGCTGCGGAACCTGTTATTGATGACGGTGCCTGCGGCCGAACCCATGGAGTCGAAGATGAAGTCCCAGACGTCCGGGCAGCGGCCGGGCACGAAATACTGGTGGAGTTCATCAGATGCCGCGTAGGCGACGGCGATGAGCACCGCCAGGGCTAGCGGGTTCCTCTGCACGCGCCTGCTCCGCAGGGCTGCGAGGAGCAGGAACCCAAAGCCTAGGTATTCCACAAAATGGAGGATGAAGCTCGTGTACCACGGCCCAGGCGGCATCGGCACCCGCCGCATCGAGGAGAGGAGGAATATCATGCCTGCGTAGAATACCGCGAGGTTTACGGCGAGCTTCGGCTTCGACTCAAGCCATCGAATAACATTACCCATCTTACAGCAGCTTCAGGTGCCCGGTAACCTTGTCTAGCTCCTTCGCGGGCGCGGGCCCCACGCCAAGGCACGTCACCGTCCCAGCTGGAATCTGCGTGAAGCCGGCGTCCTCAATCAAAGCGCACGAGAGGCCCGCCTTCGCCGCAAGCCCGCCGATACGCTCAAGCTCTCCGAGGCTTGCGCACTTGAGGACACTCTTCTTCTGGCCCACCCTAAGCCACTCCGCCTTATAAGGGCTTTTTTCGGCGGCTGAGACTGCGGCGTGCGCCACCTGCGCCGCAAGCTTTCCCTTCGTCATCTTGACGTCCGTCCGGACGACGATGGCCTGTTTTAGCTCGTCTCCGCGGCCGAGCATGTTCGTGAGTATCCTGCGAATCATCGAGTAGATAATTGATTACCGCCTAAAATACGCTTGTGCCCCTGTTCTTTCTTGGTTTTGGTTGTCGCGTAGCTGTCGTAGGCGATTGCGAGGTACAGTAGGAAAGGCATGACCTGAAATATTGTTGCTTTGGGGACAGCCATCATGTACAGTGGAGTGCCAACGATGAATGCGATGAAGTATGCGAGCGCCTTCCTCTTTTCGCCGGCGTAGTAGTGGCCGAGTCCCGGAATCCACAAGGAGATCAGGAAACTGAATCCCGGCTTCTTGTCCGCCGGTTGTTTGTCTGACGAGCGCGCTGAAGGAAGCGATGAGTCAAGGCTTTCCGTGCGTTCCCCCCTCATCTTGCGGAATCCGACATAATCCTCTTTGCGCTCGAACACCAGCGGGAACCCTTCGAAGCCGCATTCAACACAGTACGCTCTGCCGTCCACGGCCGCGGCTCCGATCCACGCGTCGACTTGGGTTGGCGGCAGCTTAAGCTGTATTCCCCCGCAGTTTGCGCAGACGGTGATTCCTCCGCACTGCTCGAGCATCCTGTCTACTGCGTCTTCCTCTCCCATAATAAACAATCACTCTGACACTTTAATACTCAAAAATTTTATTACTTACCTGCTATGAAAAAGGAGTTGTGGGTTCGCGCTGATTCGGGGAAAAGCTGGGACGTCCGGAAGAAGCTTGTGACGACGGCGCTCGAGTCGGGCGCCAGGGCGGTGCTCGTCCTAAAGGACGATTTGGAAAAGGCGGGAAGCCTCGGGAAAATAGCGTTCGTCTCCGATTCCCCGAAGGCGACTATCACACTCGGCAGGCAGGCGTATTACGTCACCGTCAAGTCCAAGGAAGACGAGCAGGAGGCTGTGCGTTTGGGGAAGACCGCAGACTACGTTATAGTGAACGCCCTAGACTGGAAGGTCATCCCCCTCGAAAACATCATCGCAGCCCTCCAGGGGAAGAAAGCGAAAGTAATCGTGGAAGTCCGCGACGAGAAGGAGGCGAAGACTGCGCTCGAAACCCTCGAAGTCGGCGCAGACGGAGTGCTCGTCTCAGGAGACTTTAATACGATAAAAAAAGTAAGAGATATCGTAGAGGAGATGTCAACAGAAAAACTTGCGCTTACTGCGGCGACGATACGAAAGCTTGAGCCCGTCGGCATGGGAGACCGCGTCTGCGTGGACACCGCAAGCATGTTCTCAGTCGGCGAAGGGATGCTCGTCGGCTCCCAGGGCAACGCCCTCTTCCTCGTTCACAGCGAGACCATCGAAACCGAGTACGTCGCAGCACGCCCATTCAGGGTGAACGCCGGCCCAGTCCACGCTTACACGCGCGCACCGGACGGCAAAACCCGCTACCTCTCCGAGCTTTCCGCGGGCGACGAGGTTCTCGCAGTCGACTGGAAGGGCAACACCAGAAGGCTCATCCTCGGGCGAAGCAAAATCGAGAAGAGGCCGCTCCTCCTCGTCGAAGCCGAAGCCGACGGAAGGAAAGTGAGCACGCTTTTGCAGAACGCCGAGACAATACTTCTCGTGAACAAGAAGGGTAAACCCGTCTCAATCTCGAAGCTTGCCGTCGGCGACGAAGTCCTCGTCTACCTCGAGGATGCCGGCCGGCACTTCGGGATGAAAATCAAGGAGAGCATCAAAGAGAAGTAGTTTTTCTTTTTCCGAATAGAGGTAAGTTGATTTATCCTCCGTGTCCGTACCGCACTAAAGAAAAACACAATTATTATCTGCTTTCTTAATGATTCTGCTAGTGGATACTATAAATTATGAATAAAAATCAATATTAATCTTTAATATTTATGGCTCATCGTTGATTTGTGGGGTTGTTTACCCCACATAATTGTATGAT
>CAZJQY010000041.1:0-7105 GCA_964548095.1 uncultured archaeon | reverse complement strand
CGATATTCGAAAAGGTCGATGAAAAGGACGTAACCAAGGCGATTGTCTCAGGATTCTGTAAGGATCTTGTAAGTCACGCTGAAAACGACGTCGTCATCGTCGGCGGAGGCCCGAGCGGCCTGACCGCCGCAAAGATTCTAGCGGAAAACAAAGTCAAGGTTCTTGTAATCAAGCGCAACAACTACCTTGGCGGAGGGTTCTGGATTGGCGGATACCTGATGAACAAGGTGACGGTGCGCGCGCCTGCGCAGAAGATGCTTGATGATATCGGCGTCCCATACGAGCAGTTCACGAAAGGCCTGTACGTTGCGGACGGCCCCCACGCCTGCAGCAAACTCATAGGCGCTGCATGCGATGCCGGCGCCAAGATGCTGAACATGACGCGCGTCGACGACGTCGTCATACGCGAGAAGAACCGTGTCGGAGGCGTCGTCATAAACTGGACGCCGGTTGCGGCACTCCCGCGCGAGATAACCTGCGTGGACCCGATCGCCCTAGAGTCTAAGATAGTAATAGACGGCACAGGCCACGACGCGGAAGTGGTAAGATCCCTTGAGAGACGCGGCCTCATAAAGACGAAGGGGTTCGGCGCCATGTGGGTCGAGAAGTCAGAGGACGCAGTCGTCGAGCACACGGGTGAAGCCTACCCCGGCCTAATCGTCATGGGCATGGCGGTATCAACCCTCTACGGCCTCCCGAGGATGGGCCCGACCTTCGGCGCGATGCTCCTCTCAGGCAAGCGCGCCGCGGAAACCGCCTTGAAGAAGCTCAAAGAATGAGCGTTCACGTGTACTTGTATAGTCCAGGCGACTCTGCTGTTGATGCTGAAGCAGTTGGAGGGTATCTAGCTGACTTGTTCCCGTCGTTCGCAGTCGAGGTTCGCGGCGACTTCCTGCGGCATATGGGGGGTGGTGGGGCATGCGCGTCGTATGCCACCGAAATCGCGTCTGCCCGCGTGTCTGACCCGGCGAAGCCTTTCAGCCGCAGCAAGCCCATGTTCGGGGAAGTCGAATACGAGAGGCGGGTTCTCTCCGGCACTCCGTCCGGGGGCGTCCTCTACGACGGCTTCGAGCTTTCCTGTATCTGCCGCGGGATGATTCCGCGCTCCGAGTCGGGGCTGCGCCATATTCACGTTGCCTTCACCGACCGTCTTGTCGGCACCTTCGGCTTGGATGACCTGCGTTATCACGCCCGCGTTATCGTCGTCTCGCAGCCTTCCCTGATATCGACGACCGGTATTGTCGAGGCTCCAGCGAAACCTCGCGAATATTACCTCGCAAAGCTTGTGTGCGGTAGTGATGCGGTCGCGCTCGCGCGCCTGAAGAAGCAGTTTGAGGGGCAGTTCATCGACTACGGCGACCCCCGTATTACCGAAGTCGCAAAAGGGTACGCGCTGCAGGCGGTCTTCTATCTTCTTTCCGGAGAAGCCTTCTGCGATGACCCCGAGTGCCGGCTCTTCGACGCCCACTGGCAGAAGGAATTGATCAAAGCCCAGCTTTCGGGCGGGAAACTATGCCCCCGCCACGAGCGGCTAGTTAAGAGGCTGCGGCGCCATGGCTGAGATACGGTGTGACGAGTGTGGCGCGGTCGCCGCCGTTGAGCTGAGGTACGCGCACGCGCGCATGTGCCCCGGCTGTTTCACCTCATTCTTCGAGGAGCGCGTCAGGAAGACTGTGCGGGAGAACGGGCTTTTCACGCGGAAAGAGCGCATTGTTGTCGCGCTCTCCGGCGGGAAAGATTCCGTAGTCCTTTTGAAGCTCCTCCATGACGCGTTCGATGGGAGCAGGGGCATAACGCTTGCCGCGTTGACCATCGATGAGGGGATAGCGGGCTACCGGGAAAAGACGCTTGCCTCCGCCAGAAAAGTCTGCGCGGACCTCGGAGTCGAGCACCACGTGCACTCGATTCGCGAGGAGTTCGGCTTAAGCCTAGACGAGATAATGGCTGCCGTGGGCGGGCGGGTTCCCGCGTGCAGTTTCTGCGGGGTGCTCCGCCGCAGGATGCTCAATGACTTAGCCCGGAGGCTTTCGGCGACGAAGGTTGCGACAGGGCACAATCTCGACGACGAGGTTCAGACGTCGTTTATGAATTTTGTGCGGGGTGATGTCGCGCGTATTGCGCGTCTTGGCGCTCGGGTCGGGTTCGTGTCTGATAAACGCTTCGTGCCTCGGGTGAAGCCGCTTCGGGATACGCCCGAGCGTGAGGTCGCTTTGTATGCGCTTTTCAAGGGGCTTCCTACCGGCTTTGACGAGTGCCCTTTTTCGCGGAGGGCTTTCAGGGTTTACGTGAGGGATCTCCTGAATGATGCTGAGGAGGAGCGTCCCGGAACGAAGCTTGCTTTGCTTTCCTCTACTGACCGTCTCGTGGGTCTTGTCAGGCGTGCTCAGGTTCGGGGGGTGATTGGCTCGTGCGTTAAGTGCGGGGAGCCGTCTTCGAGCGGGGTGTGTAAGGTGTGCGTGATGCTTGATGGTTTCAGCCGCCTGAGACGACGGTGATGATTTCGAGTTCGTCGCCTGCCTGCGCTTTTTCTGATTCTGGGGTTATCACGCCGTTTTTTGCGACGACCACCATCTCGCGGTTGATCTTTAGCTTCTGGAGGATTTCAGAAATCCTAGCTTCTTTTATTCCTAGGGTTTGGGGGTCGACTTTCATTGTAGTAATAAAGTCTGTTTTATGCTTAAGAGATTATTTTATTCTATCTTGCATAATTTCCTTGTCAAAGTATTTATATGAACATTACGAGAGTTTAAGGGAACTAATAATGCAGGAAGCAATGACCAAGACCAAAGACAATACGACCACCCAGCTCGGGTATGTGACGTACATGGAGTGCTTAAACTGCGGAGAACACTACAGCCTCGAGAAGCTCACCGCCGACCAGGGGACGACCATGGTCAACATGTGCTACGAATCATGCTTCGGCCCCCTCGACATAAAATACGACTACGACAAGATAAGAGAAACGCTCACGGAAAAGGAGTTGAGGCGGCGGCCTGAAACATTCTGGAGGCTTCGGGAGCTCCTGCCGGTAAACCGCGTCCACATCAAAGACCGCCCATACACGCCGCTTGTTGAAGGCAAAAAAATCGGGGAAGAACTCGGGATAAGGCTGTTCTTCAAGCTCGACTGCGACAGCGCCAACCCGACACAATCCTTCAAAGACAGGCCAGTCGCCCTCGCATTCAACAAGGCGCTCGAAGCAGGCTACGGCACAGTCTACGTCGCATCCACTGGAAACCTCGCCATCGCGTCAGCATATCTTGCAAAGGAAACCCGCATAAAACCCAAAGTGTACGTCCCGAAAAGCCTCGGCAAAGTCAAGAAAGACGCAATCCGCGCGTACCTCCCCCGCCCCGAAGACCTCATAGAACTCGACTGCTCCTACGACGACACCAACGTGAAGGCGATGGAAGACTGCCAGAAAGCGAACGAACAGGAACTCTCGCGGACAGGGAGAGTACGCTCCTTCGTCCCAAACAACAGCTTCCGCCCATACTACAAGGAAGGCTCGAAGACGAGCGGCACTGAGATAGCGTTCCAGATTAAGGCCAAGCTGGGGGGCGAGGAGAAGCTGCACCTCATCTACCCCCTCGGAAGCGGCGCCCTCTTCTGCTCGGCCCACAAGGGAAT
Source organism: uncultured archaeon (assembly GCA_964548095.1). Taxonomy (GTDB): domain Archaea; phylum Altiarchaeota; class Altiarchaeia; order IMC4; family SCGC-AAA252-I15; genus SCGC-AAA252-I15. Next base: position 3,475 of record CAZJQY010000041.1, on the reverse strand, counting down.
CAAAGAGCTTGCCTCCCTCGGCCTCTTCGACAACCCCGTGCGGATGTGGGGTGCGCAGTCCGAGGTGTGCGCCCCAATCATCGACGCTATACCAAGCGGGAGCATAACCCCCGTCCGCAAGCCCCAAACGATTGCGAAAAGCATAGCCATCGGAAACCCGGGGAGCGGATACCAGACTCTCGACGTCATGAAGGAAAGCGGCGGAGGCGGCTGGAAAGTAAGCGAGAAAGAGATATTCCAGAACGTGCTAGACCTATACTTTACGGAGGGCATATTCGCGCAGTTTGTGGCGGGAGTGACGCTCGCGGGAGTGCGCAAGGGTGTCGCCTGCGGGGACATCAAGGAAGGAGACGTCGTCGTCGCAAACATAACCGGGACCGGCAAAGGCAGGATAGAAGACGACGTCCTCGAGTACGCTCAACGGTTCGGACTCGAAGAACAGGCAAAAGAGATGATTGCGGGGGTGAGTTAGATGGCGAAAGTTAAGATTCCGACGCCGCTTTTAAGGTTCACCGGAAACAAGGCGTTTGTCGAAGTTTCCGGGGGGACGGTGGCGGACGTAATCGAGGGGCTGGAGAAAGCGTGTCCCGGCATACGGGAGCGGCTGCTGAAAGGAGGCGAAATGAACAGGTTCATTAACGTCTACGTTGACGGGGAAGACATACGCTTCGCGAAAGGGCTTAAGACAAGCGTCGGAGCGGCAAGCGAAGTATCCCTCGTGCCTGCGATATCCGGGGGATGATGCTGCGGAAATGGGGACAAAAAAACGCAAGACGGGAGGAGAGGGGGAATTCGGGTTCACCGAGGAGCAGATTGTCCGCTACTCCCGCCACATCATACTGCCGGAGGTCGGGGGCGTAGGACAGCGCAGGATAAACGACGGAAAAGTGCTCGTCGTTGGGGCAGGCGGCCTTGGGGCGCCAGCCCTCGTCTACCTTGCGGCTGCGGGTGTCGGGACCATCGGGATTGCCGACATGGACAAGGTCGACTTGAGCAACCTCCAGCGCCAGATAGTCCACACTGTGGCGGACGTGGGAAAGCCCAAGACCCAGTCCGCGAAAGAGAAGATTGCCGCCATAAACCCGGACGTGAACGTCGTCACCTACGGCGAACGAATCACCTCCAAAAATATCATGGACATCATCAGGGACTACGACGTCGTCGTTGACGGCTGCGACAACTTCCCGACTCGCTACCTCGTAAACGATGCGGCGGTTATGACGGGGAAGGTGGTCGCTCACGGCGCAATACTTCGCTTCGAGGGTCAGGCGACAACCATCGTGCCCAGAAAGGGCCCATGCTACCGCTGCCTTTTCAGGGAGCCTCCGCCCCCGGGGATGGTCCCGACCTGCCATGAGGCGGGCGTCCTCGGAGTGCTGCCAGCAGTCATCGGCTCAATCCAGGCAACGGAAGCGCTGAAGCACCTTCTGGGGAAAGGAAGACTCCTCTCAGGGAGGCTCCTCCTCTACAACGCCCTCGAGATGGAATTCAAGGAAATGAAAATCCCGAAAGACCCAGACTGCCCGGTATGCGGGAAAAACCCAACCATAAAGGAATTAATAGACTACGACGAATACTGTAGTACACGACACTAAACATGACAAAACACAACGTAGACGTAAGGGGGCTCGTATGCCCGGCGCCGGTCATCGATATGACCAAAGTCGAGCGGACGCTAGAGAAGGGCGACACACTCGTCGTCGTCATGAGCGTCGACGGGAAGACTAACGTTGAAGGCTGGGCTCGGGGAAACGGCCTCGAGATAACGGACTTTAAGAAAGAGGGGGACAAGGCGGTGTTCACCCTCCTAAAGAGGTAGCTTGCATGGAAAAGAAGAAAGTATCGATTGTCTTCTTCAGCGGAGACTTGGACAAGGCGCTCGCTGGAATGGTTATTGCAACTGGCGCAGCAGCCATGGGGATGGAGACAAAACTTTTTTTCACGTTCTGGGGGCTGAACGTAATAAAAAAGAAGAAGAGCATGGGAAAAAACATAATCCAGAAGATGCTCAACATGATGAACTACGGCGGAGCAGACAGAATAAAGCTTTCGAAGTTCAACTTCGGGGGCGCTGGAACGGAGCTCATAAAGCAGATGATGAAGAAGGAGAGGATTCCGTCGCTTCCCGAACTCATTAAGGTTGCGCACGAGTTTGGCGCGAAGTTCTACGCCTGCGACACGACAATCGCCCTAATGGGCTTGTCCAAAGACGACTTCATAGACGAGGTCGAAGACATAGCTGACGTAACCGGCTACCTGCAGGACGCCTCAGAAAGCGACATAACACTATTCATATGACGATAAAATGAAACCTTCAAAGACGCTGGACATAAGAGGGGAAGTATGCCCCTACACCTTCGTCAAGTCTAAGCTTGCGATAGAGCAGATTAAGCCCGGACAGACGCTGGAAGTGATTGTCGACCACCTACCGGCCGTCGAAAACGTCCCCCGGAGCATGGAAAACGAGGGGCACGTAATCGTCGAAGTCGAACAGCTAAACGAGCGGGACTGGAAAATCCTCGTCAAAAAGAAGGACGCCGGCACCGCATGAGGTACTAGGAAAACCAAATGAAGCTTGTCTCGCTTTTGTCCTCAGGCATAGACTCGCCTGTTGCGACCTACATGATGCTTGAGAAGGGTGCCGAAGTCGTTGCATTACACTTCTGGGGCGAACCCTACACCGACGAGAACGCCCTGAAGCGGTTCACGCAGATTGTGGCTCAGCTGGAGGAGGTATCAGGCAGGCGCATCAAGGCGGGCTACATACCCCTCGGAGTAAGGCGCTTTCGCATGGCAAGTGAGTGCGACCGGAAAATCCAGTGCGTCTTGTGCAAGAGAATGATGTACCAGACAGCGGAAAAAATCGCGGAAAAGGAGAACGCGAGCGCCTTGCTCACAGGAGAGGCCATCGGGCAGGTGGCCTCGCAAACGCTTGCAAACATACTCGCAATCGACAAGTCCGTGACAATCCCAGTCATAAGGCCGCTCATCGGATTCGACAAGCAGGAGATAATCGAGCGCGCCCGCGCGATAGGGACCTACGACATCTCGACGCAGAAGGGCCTGTGCTGCGGCCTCGTGCCCAAGAAGCCCGCGACGGCAGCCAAGGACGAGGCGATCGCGGCAGCCGAGGAAAAACTCGACGCGCGGGCAATGGTTGCCGAAGCTGCGGAGGAGGTCACATGGCTTACGTAAGCGAGGTCACCGACCAAAGCTTTGATGAGTTCGCGCGCGAAAGCGGGAGAGCGCTCGCATACTTCTACGGGACAGACTGCCCGATATGCCCCAAAGTCACCGCAGCCTTCGAGAAGGTTGCGGGAGAGACAGGCGACGACTTAAGGTTCCTCAAGGTCTGCATCCTAGACGCGCGGGAAACCACGCGGCGGTACCGGATACTCGGAGTCCCCACAATACTCCTCCTTGAGGACGGAAAGGAAATCTCCCGCATGACCGGAGCAATCCGAGAGGAAGACTT
>CAZJQY010000040.1:0-7163 GCA_964548095.1 uncultured archaeon | reverse complement strand
CACAGCCTCACCGCCTCGAAGGTGAAATACCCCACTCCGCAGCCCACGTCCAGCACGCGCTCGCCTCCGCGGACGTCCAGCAGACGGTTGAGGGGCCGCGCCCGCCTCTGCACTTCCATGTCCAGCGGGAAACCGAAAAAACGTATTAGGGCGGGGCCGAAAACCCTGAAGGCAGAGCGCATGAGCAGACCGTACTTTGCCCGGGCGACAGAGTGCTCTACCATCCTCGAGACAATCTTCGGGTGAGCGTAAAAGCGTCCAATCACGTTGTAATAATAACCCCTGATTCTAAATAAAGATACATGTCCCATGCGGGGTCTCATAAAAAATTTTTAAACAAAAAACGCAGGAGCACCCTCATAGTCCTCCTGCTTATCCTCCTGAACGTCTCGATGCGGCTTCCGACGACACCCCACATAGTCTTCCAAGACTCCTACGCAAACCTATGGAAGACGGGGAAGATTGCGAGCCTCGGTTACGTCGTGGACGACCTCGCCCAGCCCTGGCGCATCGACGCCGCGAAGCTCGCGAATCTCCCCGCAGCCGTCCCGGAAGTCACCTCATCTATGAAAGCCCTGAAGAACACATACCCCCTACCGCCTCCCGTGTTGGCTCCGCTCACGCTCGCATACTCCATTCTCCTCACGGGCGCGGAACCCGAGCATGCCGCGCTCGCGTACTCGCTCATCCTCGGCCTCGTCGGGTGCGTTGGAGCATTCCTCCTGGCAGCAGAGCTTTCCCGAGACCGCATCGTAGGCTACCTTACTGCCTTCTTCTACTCCACGGCGCCCGTGCTTGTTTCTGAGACCTCATGGACGTTCCTCGCAAGGGCGCTCGTCTTAGGCCTCCTCCCCTACCTGCTCCTGTTCTTCCTCCAGTACCGCAGGACCAGGCGGTTCACGCACCTACTCATAAGCGTCCTCCTCGGCTGCTTCCTCGTGTTCGCCCACCGCATCGGATTCGTCTTCCTCTACGCCGTCGCATCCTACGCGCTCGCATCCGCTACCATCGCATATGCAAAAAAATACAGGCGACACTGGAAGCGCATCTCACGTATCCTACCATACATCCTCATAACCGCCGTAACCTCGCTCATACTCCTTCCCTTCTACTGGAAGACGGGCCTACTCTCCCAGGCGCTTTGGGAGTACCGGTGGGGATACCTTATGCAGGGAGCACAATCAAAAGTCGTCCTCTTCAATATGATTGCAGACTACTACTCAAGCTTCGGCATCCTCGCCGTCTTCGCGGTCATAGGGTTTGTCTGGCTCTCGTTTAGTCTGCGAAAGAACGAATTCAGGGGACTCTTCATGGCATCCTACGTCCTCGTCCTCTCCCCGTTCGCAGTCTTCGGCGAGTACACAAGGCTGCTTGCACTCCCCGCCGTCGCCTACCTTCTGTCAGTTGGCTTGAGAAAATCCATCAACGTATTCAGCGGGGTTTACTTCCTCGAGGAGGCAAAGTTTCTTCTGCCGGCGTTCATTGCACTCTCCCTTGTCGTTGCTGCAACCTTCAGCCTTTTCATGGTAAACCACTGGAAGGAGACGACTAAGGTGCCTTATCTCCCAGACGGCCAGTGGATGGACGACCGGCTGATTACGCTTGCCGCCTACGTAAACGCCATCCCCGGGAAGGCTGCAGCACCCGAATACTTCAGTATGTGGAGCACGTATCTGGCACCATACCTCTCAGAAGACGAGAAAATCTCGTATGTGTACGATTTCACGGCCTCCAACTCCCCGGCCGACGTGGACGTCTACTTCGTCTGGAAGAACATCACCCACGTTCTGGAGTCCCGTGGGATGAGGAAATCGTGGAAGCCCCCCGCTCTCCTCTCATCTGAGGCGGCGTTCACGAAACCAGCGCACGAGATGCAGGACCACCTCTACGCTAACGGGCTCGCTGACGTGTGGGCTGCATACGAGCTTCCCGCCTCGTCTGTGACGGCTGAGCTGAGCGGTGCATTCAGCGGCAGGGAGATGGTCGTCGGCATGGCCGACGGCAGGCTCTACATCCTCACCTCCGACGGCAAGGTTATCGTCCCGCTTAAGCGGCGTTTTGGGAGCGGGATAACTGCGTTGGCTTCCGGCGACCTTACTCCCAGACACACCAACGATGTTGTCGTCGGCTTCTCTGATGGTGGTGTCCTCCTCATCGACAATGCAGGCAGGGAAGTCTGGAACTACACGCTGCCTTCAGGCTTAGCGTACGCGATTTCAGTTGCGAATGCAACGGGCGGAGCATACGCCGACGTCTTGATTGACATGTCCTCTAGGGAGCGCTTGGTCTTGAACTCATCGGGGAACTTAGTGTATATACAATAATAAGAGAAATAGCTGAGTGTGAACTCCCCCATACGCTTCGACTGGCTTTACCGGAGAAAGCACTCTCTCGTCATTATACTGCTCGTCTGTCTGGTCGCAGTCATGCGGGTGCCGACGACGCCGCGCATGGTGTTCCGGGATTCCTATGCCTCAGCCTCTCTTGTTGACGCCATCCTCTCCTCCGAGAGCCTGCGCTCCCCGGACGTTGACTTAAGCGTGAAGGGAGACTTCATGCACTTCGGATACACGTTCGCCCCCATCTACCCGCTCACCATAGTCTCGTTCATGCAGTTGACCGGCGCCGACATCGAGCAGGCCTCGGTGCTCGCAAGCATCGGTTTGGGAGTCCTCGGGTTTCTCGCATCCTTTGTCCTCGCTCGCGAGTTCTTAGGCGATGGCATGCCCGCGTATCTCGCCGCCCTATCCTACGCTACGGCGCCCATATTCGTCTCCCAAACGACGCACACGCTCCTCTCCCGCGGCCTCTTTACCGCAATCCTCCCCCTCCTCATATGGCTGCTCCTCAAACACGCAAGGGACGGGGAGGCACGGTTTCTTGGCGCAAGTTTCTGCCTTGCCGTCGCCTTATACCTCACCCACCGGATGGGAGTCCTCATACCAATCTACTACATCGCCTACGCGCTATCCGCTCTGATGCATACCTACCAAGACAACCACCGCCCCCAGGGACGTGCCGCGAAGCTTACTCCGCTGCTCTACTCCGCCCTCGCAATCCTCCTCGTCCTCTGGTCGCTCGAATCAATGACAGTCATCCCCCAGTTCCGGCAGAACTACTCGACTGGGGCGCTTGCCTCAGGAACCTCCCTGCGTATACGCTTCATAAATCTCATCATTGACTACCTCTCCAACGCGGGAGTCCTAAGTCTTTTTGCCGTCATCGGGCTCGCCGCAATCATCTGGGAAACCAGACGTTACACGACACCGCGCAATGACATCCTCCTCGTCGCAGCGCTCACACTCATCCTACCCCTAAGCTCAGCAGGTCAATACGCGGTATTGCTCTTTCTGCCCATCATATCACTTCTCTCGGCGAAGGGATTGACCATCCTCCTCGAGGGGACTCCCCGGTTTACGGCCCAACGGAATGCGTCCGCCGCGGCATGCTTCCTCATCACCACCTCCATCATCTTCACGCTTTTTATGGCATGGCACTGGCTTACAGTCGAAAGCAGGCACCATATGACTGAGTCAAACTGGATTGACGAGCGAGTCATAAGCGCCCTTGAGTATTCAGAAGCGCTCAACGCTAGCGTCATCGCCCCCAAGTTCCCGGACCTTATGGCGGAAGCATCCTACGTCCGCCCAAAGGGGACTAGCTTTAAATTCAGCTGGCTTACCTACGGCTTCAGGTTCATCCAAGCGGACGCGAATGAAACAGTCTACGTCCTCGAATCAGAGTCCTTCCCAGGAAAATTCTACGGCCCCTACGACAACATCATGGACTCCCCACTCCTCAAAAGACTACACCAAGAGTCAGACAAACTCTACGCGAACGGCCTCATCACCCTGTGGAAGCCGTAGCGAACCGGGACAAAACCTTCTCAAGCCTTGCCCCGAATCCATCCCAGGTAAAAAACTCCATAACACGCCTGCGTTCGGCAGCACCCATCCTCCCCGCCTTCTCAGGGCTCGCAAGTATCCCCGCAATCGCCTCAGCGAATGCGCGCTCATCCCTCCCAGTTAAGACTCCGGCATCCGCAACCGACTCCTGAAGGCCCCCCTCAGCGACGGCGACAACCGGGGTCTCACACGCCATAGCCTCAAGCGCCGTCAAGCCGAAGGGCTCGCGCACGTACCCGAAGGCGGCAACCGCGGCCCCGTTGTAAAGACTGACAAGCTCGCCGGAGCCTGCACCGCTTTTAATCTCGAGGGCGACGCCGCGCTCGCGGGCGATACCACGAAGCCTGCCTTTCTCTCCTTCCGTCCCGTCGCCGACTACCACAAGCGCCGGCTTCTTCTTTGGGAGGAGGCCCACGCTCTTTATGACGAAGCTGTGGCCTTTAAGGTCGAGGTACAGTCTCCCCACGGAGAGCACGTACGAGCGCTTAAGGTTCAGGTTCCTGTAAACATCTGCGTCGACGCCTGGGGAAACGGTCTTCGCTTTCCTCCCGTAGGCCTTTTCCACGCACCGTCTCGTGTAGTCCGAGTTTGCGAGAATCACGGAAGCCTTCCTCGCGCAGAACCTGTCGAGGCGCTTATCCGCGAGCCCGTAGAGGGCGTTAAGCGGGTGCGCAAGCTTCCAGAGGAGGCTTCTGTACGCGCGTCCTCCGCCGTAGAGGGGCTCATAGTACTGCCGCGGCGGCTCGTGGCAGTAGTAGATGACTGGTTTTGCGAGGAGGATGTGGATGATGGGGGTCAGGTGGTAGTGGCTGGTTATTAGGACATCCGCCGTCCTGTCGATTCGGCCGGCTAGTCGCCAGAAAACCGCGAGGGCGCGCAGTTTGTTCAACAAAAGCAGGAGTGGGTCGAGGACCGAAAGGAAACGTGTCTTGTTCGTCCGCCACTCTCGGAATCCCTGTGACTGGACGGGGATGGCCTCCCGCTCGAACGCGGCTGAAACCTCATCTTCTGCATCCAACACGTAAACCGAGACTGCGTGCCCCCTCTTCTTCAGCTGCACGGCTGCGCGGAGCACAAGCTCTGTTGCCCCGCTTGCCCTGTAGAAGAAGTTGTGGATTAACGCAATCTTCATGGTATGACGCTCGGCCTCAGCCACCACGTTACTTCGCAAGTCTTATGTCTTCGCCGGTCACAGTTTTTCTGCCGGCGTGTTGGGAGAGGAGTGTCGCCTTCTGCCCGATTTCGATTGCGCGTTCCTCAAGGATTGCCCGAAGCTCCTCGCAGGCGCTCGGGCTCACTCTTCCCGCCCCCGCTCTTCTGAGGAGGCGCTCGAGGGCGGCCACTGGAAGTTCTGCCATGTTAACTTATCTCCTGCAATATTAAAGATGCTGGCGAATGAGGGAGCTTTGCTATTTTACGAAGTTTTTGATTACACTCTAATAGCAGAAAATAGACTTTAATAGCAAAGCTGCTCTATAAATATCTGTGGTGGGGATAATAATAAAAACAATAGGGAATTATATAAACTCTCTAAATTCTTCAACTGTCATCCCTGCTTGTCTTAATACGCCTGCTAAAGTGCCTTTCTTTAGTTCTTTATGACGTGGAACAGGAAATATTCGCAAATAGTTTTTGTATACGCCTTTCATTAATATGTGGCTTCCTTTTTGGCGCACTGGTTGAAAACCCGCTTTAGTCAGGATTTTTATTACTTCATCCCCCGAGAGGATTGGTAATCTGCTCATTTAGCCGCCATCCTCTCTCTAAATCCTCTTGAGCAGGGGATATGTTTATGTTGATATAAGGTATTTCCAAAAATCTCTGGTTGGAGAGCATCTGTTTTTGAACGTCGGGGTCTTCAAAATATAGTTCTATGGCCTCTTTGACATTTTCTAAGGCGCTTCGGACGGTATCTCCTTGACTAACAACACCTAACAGGGGTGATTCTGCGACATACATGTCTTCTTCCTTCCAGATAACGATCTGCAGGTTAATACGCGGTAACATTGTATGCACCTATATCTTCTTGAGGTTTATTTCTCCGTTTTCGTTAATATTAAACAGATATTCGTCATCAACGTTTGGTTTGTTCTTAATTTTTTCCCATTCCTCTCCAGTGAAGAATAGTATGACCTTATTCTCTAGGGGTACTTGGGGTATGGGAGTATGCATTCCTGGACTAATTGTTATCGATGTTGCGACCGGTTTTTTCTCAGTTACTATTGGTACTTGGCATTCAAGACCAAGCACTACACTAATCCTCCTCTCACCGCTAGGACTTAAGGCATTCTGGACTGATAAAACACGGATTTTAGGGTTCATTATTAGAACTACCGCATGACTCCTATTATATACATACTTTACTGAATAAAAATCTTTTATTCACTTTTGCTATTATACGAACTTTATTTTTTCACTTTAATAGCAGAACCCAGACTTTAATAGCAAAACCGACTTTAATAGCAAAGCCGAATGAGGGGGCTTTGCTCCTAATCCGCCTTTAGGAGCATCTTTCAGACTTTAGGAGCAAACAGGCTTTTAGGAGCAAAGCTGAATGAGGGTGTGCTATCCCACCTGATGGGTGACACTTTTAGGTGTCACGTGTCAGAATGGATAGCATGGACGAGTATTTGAGTTTTGACCGGAAGGTTAAGCTGATTAAAGCGTATTTGCGCGGGGCTTCAGTGTTGTGGATTTGTGAAAAATATGGTGTTAGCCGTAAAACTTTCTACTATCATCTGCGGAATTTCCGCAGAGAAGGTTGGGGTGGTTTAGGCTCTAAGTCTCACAGACCTCATGTAATCCGCCGTACTCCGCAAGATACGGTGAATCATATCCTCCGTTTGCGTGAAACGTATGGTTGGGGTCCGAACCGTATTGAAGGCTGCCTGAGGCAGACTGGATTATCCATCGGCCACAGCACAATCTACCGTATCTTCTGTCAGGCTGGCGTGAACAGGCCATTAGACGAACCGCGTAAGACGTGGGGTAAGCGACGCTTCCAGCGTAGCCAGCCTAACGAACTCTGGCAGGCGGACTGGAAGCTGACGCGAGAAGACAAGTGGATGATCACTTTCCTGGACGACTTCAGCCGATTCATACCCGGCTGCCAGATATTCGAAAATGCGACTATGTATAACGGTTTGAGCGTCCTCAAACAAGCCATTGAGGCCTATGGGAAACCTCAGCAGATACTCACCGATCAAGGCACTCAATTCTACACGTGGCAGGAAGACGGGAAAACAGAATTCACCAAAC
>CAZJQY010000039.1:0-7327 GCA_964548095.1 uncultured archaeon | reverse complement strand
ATTATAGTTGAGGGCGAAACTTTTTAGACGGTTTTACCCTCAACTATATGTGAGGTCATAACTTTAGTTGTGAAAAAATCGGCGGCACTGACGGCTAAAGCCGCCGAATTTTTTACACGCGCAAACGGTTGCAATTCGGTTGCGTAAAGGCAACCGTTTGCTAGCGTGTCAAGAAAGTTATGACCGCAACTATAAATTGTAAACAGTGTTCAAAGATGTTTTTATAGGAGAGATTATTAATTCATAAGAGTGTTTTTCGGATTGGAAGAATGGACTCTATAAGCATGTTCGAGTTTTTTTTCGCAGCCGCGGCCATTGCGTTCTACCTGCATTACCTCTACGTGAGAAAACAGAACACGCCACGGCTAAGCTTCCACGAACTCACCTACGACAGGACGTCGGGGAGGCTTGAGCTCAACGTCCACAACACCGACGACAAGGTGTACTACATCAAACCCTCGCTTCGGCTCGCCCGCCTTACTCCCGCAGACGAGTGGAAGGAGCAGACGACCAACGGAAACGGCTTTGAGATGATGAACGGTAGGGCAGGGAACGGGTACTCCGTCATCAAAGGCTACGACCTTTTGGGCTACCACGAAAGCCCAGTGCCCGTCGCTCCCGGGGAATCCAAGAAGCTCGTGTATTTCCTGACCCGCGACATGGACATCAAAGCCTTCGACAACATCAAGGTGGATGTCGCCTACGGCTGCGACTCGAAACTCGTCGGACGGCATATGGAGTGCAACATGATCGTGAAGGTTGACGCCGCGGAGTCTGACGACCTTCCGCTGGACGCCCTCGACAAGCCAGCACAACCAGCAGTCGAGGGGTCACCCATTTTGGAGGAGATTGAAGTTGCGCCGGAGATGCCCCTTGACGGCGGCATCGAGAAGATGGAGACGGAGATACCGCTTGATGGGGGACTGCTTGAGGCGGAGCTTACGATTCCATTGGACGGCGCCCTTGAGGAGGAACCTATTCCCGCAAAGCAGCTTAGGGAGAGCGGATTCCCCGTCGAAGCAACGTGCTTCTGCTGCGGCAAAAAGCAGTGGCTCCGCTGGGTGTTCGACAGCCAGCACGTGTGCGACGAATGCAAGGAATTCCTGATGGAAAAGTACAGCATCACGGCAACCTCTAAGGAGGAGTTCACCGCAGACCAGCTCGAAGTCATCCACCTTCTGCGGCGGGAGGGCGGCCTCGCCATGTCAGCCATCATAAGCCGGCTTGCCAAAAACAAGTCAACAATCACCCGAAGCCTCAAGCACCTGCAGGATGCAAGCCAAATCCGACGCGAGCGGGACGGCCGCTCCTATATTTATTACCTGAACGAATAAGTCTTCTTGCATGAAGACGCTCGTTACCTGCGGGCCGACGCAAGAGCCCATCGACTCTGTGAGGTATATCACCAATGCAAGCTCCGGCAAGATGGGGTTTGCCGTCGCCTCCGAGGCGAAGAAGCGGGGGCATGAGGTTTGCCTTGTGTGCGGTCCGACGCCGCTTCCTCCCCCAAAGGGAGTGCGGGTGATTGACGTCCGCACTGCAGCGGAGATGACTCTCGCGACAGTCCGGGAGCTGAAAAAAGGCTATGACGTGTTCGTGTGCGCTGCGGCTATTGCCGACTACGCGCCCTCGAAGGTGACATCGGGGAAGATTAAGTCTGGGGGGCAGCTGACCATCACCCTCAAACCGACAGGGAAACTCACCAAGTTGGTGCGGGATGCCTTCAAAGACTTGTTCATCGTCGCTTTCAAGGCTGAGTACGACGTCAGCGAGGATGCGTTGGTTGTCGCAGCATCCGGGAAGCTTGCTTCTGAGGGACTGAATCTCATCGTCGCAAACGACATCGGGAGAAACAGGTTCGGCTCGGATTCCTCAAGCGTGCTCTTCATTAAAGCCTCTGGTGTCGTGGGGAAAGCCGCCGGAAGGAAGGAAGCAGTCGCCCGGCGGCTTTGGGACTTGATTGAAGCCTCAGTTTAGGGTTGCTGCTGGTCTTTTTCGACGAACTTTTTGAGTGAATCGACTTTCAGCCCGAAGGATGATTCCTTGACCTTGAGGACGATGAGGAGGAGGATGCCGGCTAGTATGTCGATGAACCTTATCTTACGTGCGACATACTCCGTGATGCTCGTCAAGCCCGCGAGGAGCAGGAGCGCGTAGATGATGAGCCCAAGGCCGATGTAGAGTCGTATCAGGGCGAGCTTGTTCCCCCTCCGCTGGTAGACGAGGGGCACCATGGAAAAGCAGATGATTGCGGCAACGAGATAAAACATGTCTTTTAGGAGGATGAATTTGCCGGTAATGTAGATTACGCCGACAATCAGAGTGAATGAGATGACATGCCGGACGTTGTGGATGATAAGTTTCGCCGTATAGATGAACCGGCTGATCGAGAGCAGCACCATCATCTTCGTGAGGGAATACTGTTTGTTCGCGCTATAGATGACCGCGGAGGCAACGAGCAGGAATGCTCCGAAAATCAGGGGTGTCGTGTCCTCCCTGAGGGCGAGATACCTCCTCACCATGGCAAAAGATAGCATGAGCGAGGCGAAGATGAGGATGTCGTGCACTGAAAGAACCACAGAGGGCTTCGCGGTTTTCTTCTGCTTCTTCTCCTCGGGATGCCCCTCTTCGAGGGCGGTTTCGAGGAACTCACGCTCCAGCGCCCTAAGCCTCCCGAGCGCCGAGTCGGAGAGCTCGTAAGATGGGTCGTCGAGGTCTTTTTCGGGCGGCTTGAGCCATCCTTCCTCAGCAAGCGTTGAAGCCCAGGTTTCGATGACGTCTTCCGGGACCCGCAAGCTGCGGGATGCGGCAGAACGGTTTATCCTCCCTGTCTCGAGGACGGCTGTGAGTAGGTCTTCACCCTGCGACGGCTTTTTTTTTAGGAACTCCTGGAGGATGTCAGACGGTTCGGCCGCTTTCTCACCGTTTGTTTCGTGCATTCCCATCAAGCTAGGGCAATAGTTTCCCAGCCTTTATTTTCTGTGGCAGATACTCTTGAGCGACGAACTCGAGGGACTTCGAGGCGAGCGCCTGCTGCTCGATTCTGACCCCGCGCTCCGACATGAGAAGCAACTCGGTGCGCCACTCCTTCTTCTGGAACCACGGGTACTGGAGCAGCTCGCTGATGCGCTTCTTGTCGACGTCCTTGAGCTTCTCGGTCACCTTCTCGAGCTTGTACTCTTCGATGTCGGTCATCGTCATGCCCACGAACTTGATGCTGGGCGTGCCGAGGCGCTCGGACTCGTGGGCGAGCGCCATGGAGCCGGCTTTCATGACCGAGTAGATGTAGTATCCCCACGGGTCGCCGTCGGTGAACATGATGACTGGGAGCTTTTTTTCGGTGGCGAGGCGGTTGACGAGCCGCCTACAGCCGCGCGCAGCCTGCCCTTTGGTTGAGACCATGATGCAGTTGTTGTCGATGTGGAATTTCTCTTCGACTAGGCGGTCGAACATGGCGCCTGTCTCAATCACGAGGATGTAGTCGGCCGTCACCTTCTTGAACTTGTAGTGTTCGACGATTGAGGGGACTGAGAGTCCGCTTCTCCCAAGCTTAGAGCAGTCGATGACGTCTCCTGAGTCTTCGACGGTGATGTTGCCGATGAGCGTCCCTTTGTCGTCTGCCTTGAGGTGGAGTTCCTCACGGAGGACGCCGAGGCTTGTCTCGAGGTCGACGATGAGGGGGTCGGACTCGGACTGATCCTCGAAGGTGTTCTCTTTGGTGTCGGCGATGGTGTGCTTGAGCTGGTAGTAGAGTTCCCTGATGCTCGCCGTCTTGCCGCGGCCGACAAGCTCCTGGCATTTTCCGGCGATGAGGAGGGTCTGCATGAACTTGCGGGCGTGGGCGATGTTTAAGAACGAGCGAGAGCTCGTCTTGCGCCCGAGCCGCAGGAGGTTGTTCGCCTTGTCGAAGTGGACGTTCGAGAGGCCTCGGACCGGGATGCTCATCTTCGGGGGGTTGTTTTTCTTGATGTTAGTCTCAAGCGACTTCCCGAGTTCCGTGATTTTGTCGATGACCTCCTTGTCTTTCATTGCCCTTCCTCCTCAGTGAATCCCTCTTCGAGGGGAGCCTCCTCTGCTTCCGCCTCCGCCTCGTCCTCGGCTTCGATTTCGTACTTGAGTTTCCTGCGTATGAGCTCGTCAAGCTCTTTGAGGAGCTTTTTCTCGTCTGTTTTCGTGATTTTGGCGATGGCGGGGGCGAGTTCTGTCGCGTATTTGAGGAGGGTGTTGAGCCGCGCTTCCCGCTCGATGTCGCGCTTCTTCTTCGAGTGGTACCGCTGGAATTTGCGGCCGGTCTCCATGAGGGCGAAGCGTATCTCACGGGTCACCTCCTCCAAGTCAGCGACGCTCTGCTTGCCCGCGGACGTGTATGGCACGTACATCGAGACTAGGTTCACGAAGATGGTGAGCGGGGAGTTGTCGAAGTCCCTGAAACCGTAGCGCTTCCAATCCACGCTCTGCACCGCCTTGGTGAGGGCGCACTCTCCGGGGTCGAAGAGCAGGGGCGCCCGGTTCGCGAAGCGCATGATTTCAGCGCGGGTTTCCTCGTCGATTTTCCGGCCTGCCTCGCCGCCGTAGGCCACCGCCACCTCCACCTGAAAGGGCGTGCCTCCGGAGTAGGTTGTCGGATTCCGCGTGACGACGGTTTCGAATTCGGGCTTCAGGACGTTGATGATGGCCTTGCGTATCTGGTTTTCGCCGATGGGCGAAAGCCCCTCGGTTGAGGGCGCCATGAAATCCATCTTCTCGACTGCTTTCACCAGCTCCTCGGCCTCGGCCCACGTGAGCTTGCGGGGGTTCTTCTTCAGGTCACAGGAGACGAGCTTCTGTATTTCCGCGACCTTGGCGTTGCTAACGCGCGAGAACGAGGTCATGAGGAACGAGCCGACGTGCCGTGCGACCGAGGTCTTCGCCATCTTCAGCATGTCGTCGGTGTCCATGCCCTTGGGGTGGCGCTTCATCTCCTTCGGCGGTGTGGGGATGGTATCGCTCACCCGGTCGAAGACGGTCTTCCTGCCTTCGGGGTCGAGGAAGGTTATCTTGAGGTGTGGGTTCACGATGGCGGTCCTGCGTATGTACTCGAAGGGGCCCTTGTCGCTCAGGTTGAACTGGACGTCCTTTACTTCGCCCACGACTTCGGTGCCCTTCCAAGCCTGCTCGAATGTCGTGGACTCCACGATGTCTGCCTTGTTCTTCATGACGTCGAGCAGAAGCTTAACTTCGTTTATCTTGTTGTCTCCGGTGCAGGTCCTGACGATGATTGGCTGACCGGTCGTCATCTGCGAGAAGAGCGTCACTCCGGCGACGCCGATGCCCTGCTGCCCGCGGAGTTGGACGTTTCGGTGGAACTTGGTTCCGGCAAGCATCTTGCCGAAGACATCAGGTATGTGCTTTAGGGGGATTCCAGGCCCGTTGTCTCTCGCAGTAAACCGGTAGTGGTCTTCCCCAAGCTGCTTGAGCTCAACGTATATTTCGGGGAGTATCCCAGCCTCCTCGCACGCGTCCAAGGAGTTGGTGACCAGCTCGTGCACAATCGTCGTGAGCGAGCGAACCTTCCCAGAGTAGCCGAGGTGCGCCTTGTTTTTCCTGAAAAACTCGGTGATTGAGACTTCCTTAAAGTCCTTGAACAGCTCGTCCGCATGCCGTTCCTTAACCGGCTCAGGGGTCTTTGGTGCCTGCGTTACCTTCACTTCTGGTGCCATCGTAAGCTCTTCTAATGATTAGATATCTGAGAATAAAAACAGTTGAAAGAGGCCGCACTCAGAGGATTTTCCGCTCCTTTCTCCGCCGCTCTAGCGACCGGAAAACGTTGGTGTGAGGGCTTCCTGAGATGAGCTTTAAGACTGCTTCTCGGGCGTCTGGGGCATCGTCGAGTGAGCCGATGATGCCGACTGTTTTCCCGTAGACTGAGATGAAGCATTTGGTGAGGGTCTCGATTTTCTGCCTGCTTTTCCCGTTGGTCCCTATGAGCCTTCCTTTGATGCGGGTGATGACCTTCTCTGAGTCACCCAACGCGTCGGCGAGGTTGACTAACTCGAAGGACATGTTCTCGTTGGTGAGGAGGAGGGCCTTTTCCGGGGAGAATCCCCGTCCAATCGCCCGTACCACGTCGCTTGTAATCCACTCGTCAAGCGGATTGCCTTCGATGGAGATGGATGTGTCTTCGACGCTTATTTTCGTGCGAGTCCTAGCCTCGATGTCCGCCCGCGTCTTCCCTTCTTCCCCGATGAGCACGCCAATGCGCTCTCTCGGAATCCTCACATACTGCATAGAGTAATTATTCTATCTCATCTTATTTAACCGGAAAACAGAAATAGGTTAGTGCCATGAAAGAGGCGTCGTTCTACGAGAAACTCGGCGGCAGCGTGCGCTGTTTCCTGTGCCCCCATCACTGCGTCATCGCCGAGGGCAAACGCGGCATCTGCGGCGTGCGCGAGAACATGGGGGGAACGCTTTACTCACTCGTCTTCGGGAAGGTCTCCGCCGCCCACGTAGACCCCATCGAGAAGAAGCCGCTCTTCCACTACAAGCCCGGCTCGGACTCCTACTCGATTTCGACAGTCGGCTGCAACCTGCGCTGCGTCTTCTGCCAGAACTGGGACATAAGCCAGAACCCTAAAGGAGGGGGGAAAATCGTTGGAAGCGATATGTCTCCTGAAGAAGTTGTAGAGGAGGCAGTGCGCACAGGCTGCGAGAGCATATCCTACACGTATACGGAACCGACCATCTTCTTCGAGTTCGCCCGGGATGTTGGGTTGCTTGCGAAGAAACGGGGTCTAGGGAACGTCTTCGTGTCCAACGGGTTCACGAGCGAGGAGGCGCTTTCCGAGGCGCGGGGGTTCCTTGATGCGGCGAATGTCGACATCAAGGGCTTCAGCGAGGAGTTCTACCGCAAGTACTGCGGCGCGCGCCTTGAGCCGGTGCAGGACACCTGCCGGAGGATGGTTGAAGCTGGGATTTGGCTTGAAGTAACAACGCTTGTCATACCGAAACTCAACGACTCGGACAAGGAGCTTTCCGCCATCGCCGCCTTCATCCGCGACGAGTTGGGTGAGGGCGTGCCTTGGCATGTCTCACGCTTCCACCCCGACTACAAGCTCACAGACCTGCCTCCAACGCCCATGGAAACCATCCACCGGGCCTGGAAGATTGGCAGGGAAGCCAGCTTAAAGTACGTCTACGCCGGCAACATCCCCCACGAGGAGTCGGAGAACACCGTCTGCCCGAAATGCGGCAAAACGCTCATTGAAAGAAACGGTTTTTCAGTCTCACAGAATAATCTGTCTGCAGGCGAGTGCGCCTCATGCGCCGAGAAGATAGAGGGAGTCTG
>CAZJQY010000038.1:0-7417 GCA_964548095.1 uncultured archaeon | reverse complement strand
GCCGCCTCGCCTGAGCGCCTCCACCCCGACCTCGATGTCTTCCTCACCGAGGAAGCAGCTGACTACAGGCATGCGGGTGGCCGCGGCCTGCTCGACGATGACCCGCGCCGTGCCCTCGATATCGGTGACCGCCTGCGGGGTGAGGATGACGATAATCGACGCCACGTCGCGGTCGGCGGCCAGAATCCTGAGGGCGTCGTGGTAGCGGCTGCTTGCCGCATCACCCAGAATGTCAACGGGGTTGTAGAGGTTGCCCGCGCCCGGCACCGCCCTGGCAATCCGCGAGATTGTATTCCGGGAGAAGGCGGCCAGCCGCAGCCCTTCCTTCTCGCAGGCGTCGGCGGTAAGGATGCCGGGGCCGCCGGCGTTGGTCAGGATGGCCACACCGCCCTTCCCCGGCAGCGCCGTGAGCGACGTCAGGCTGATGAGGTCGAAGAAATCTTCCATCGAGCGCGCCGGCAGCGAGTTGGTCTGCTCGACCGCGGCGGCGTAGGCCCGCTCGGAGCCTGCCAGCGACCCGGTGTGCGATGAGGCGGCGCGGGCGCCGGCATCGGTGACGCCGGCCTTGAGGATGATGAGCGGCTTCTTGCGCGAGGTGAGCCGCGCCTCGGTGAGGAAGCGCTGGCCGTCGCTGACCTGTTCCAGGTAGGCGCAGACGACGCCCACGCGGCTGTCGGCGCGCCAGTCGCGCAAAAGGTCGCTCTCGTTCACGCCGGCCTTGTTGCCAAAACTGACGAAGCGTGAGAAACCGATCAGCTCCTTCACCGACCAGTCGAGGATGGCGGTGCATAGCGCTCCTGACTGGGACATGAGCGCCACTTTTCCCGGCAGCGGCATCAGGCGCGCGAAGGTGGCGTTGAGCCGGTTCTCGCCGGTGATCAGCCTCAGGCAGTTGGGCCCCAGGAGCGGCATCCGGTGGCGCCGGGCGGTTTCCACCAGCCGTTGCTCAAGCAGGAACCCCTCGCGGCCGGACTCGCGGAAGCCGGCGCTGATGACGATGGCGGCGCTCACCCCGGCCGCGCCGCATTCCTCCATGACGCCGGGAACCAGCGGCGCCGGGATGACTATCACCGCCAGCTCCACCGTGCCGGCGGCCTCGCTGGCGGTGGTGATGCTGGGATAGCACTTGAGGCCCGCGATCTCGTCGGCCTTGGGGTTCACGGGCAGGACCTTGCCCTGGTAGCCGCCTTTGAGGATGTTATCGAGTACGGTATGCCCGACCTTGCCCGGCTCGCGGGCGGCGCCGATCACGGCAACGGAAGTGGGAAAGAAAAGAGGAGCCAGCCGCCCCCCGGTCCGGGTGTTCCTGGACCTAGTCGCGGCCATCGGCCGGGCGTGAGAATCGGGCTGTCGTTTTAGGGATCCAGTCCATCATTCGCCCTCCTGGGTATTCAGGGTTGGCATTTCTAGATTACAGGATTATCAAACAACCAGCACGATGTGGAGTTAACCCGCTTTCGTTGACACCTCAAGTTGGGACACAACAGAGGCCGATACAGGTGCCGCCAGGGCAACTCGGGTACCGGCAGAAGCACCAGCAGGCTCTGCTCCCCGACTTTAAAGCATCTGTCAGAGTAAGGCTTTCTGCCTGGGCTTCGCGCTCCTGACCATAGATGTCAGTCACCTAAAGGTTTTTCAATGGGAAGCAGCGAGGCGATGCCCCTGTTTAGCACTTTTGCCTGGGGGTCGGTTTCTTTGATGGCGTCGTGGGTGGTCTGCAAGACCTCCAGATAATCTGAGGTCTGGGGATCACCCTTAAAGAAGGTGCCGCTCCCCACCATTTCGGGTTCATTGATCACTTCCCAATATTTGATGGGGTATTTGAGTCCGGGCATGTCGTCAACGCCATCGCCGTCATAGCGCTCGACCAGCACCTTGACGAAACGCTGGTAGGCCTCCGGGTCGCAAGGCTTGCCGCGATAATCGCCCAGTATGGAAAAAAGCCGTCTCGTGTTTGGCAGCTTTTCGTGACATTGCTCCTGGTCCCAGTTGGCATAGGGCCAGATGGTCGCCACAAATAAAACGCCATTATTCTGGACATCCGTGATGTACTTGTCGACCGCACTCCAGTCATAGGTTCCTTCATCTTTTTCTATTTCTCCCCAGATGAAGGGGCCTGGATGTGGTCTCTCCCAGTGAACGTTCAGTTCGTCGACGAAGGGATAAGACCCCATGGCGCGAAAGAAGCCAAAATGGCTTTGCTCAAATTTTTGGAAATCCGCGGATTGAGAAAGATCTGTACACCGAGAGGTCTCCCGATTGTGCTGATCATCCTGTTTTTATCAGGATCAAAGGCACTTCCGTTTTGGCCAGAATCCGCTTTATGGTTCTGGCCCGGCCTTTCTCCAGACTGCCCTGCCAGGCGAGCATGATCAGGTCTTCCCCGTTCTCTTCGGCCAGCTTGATCATCTGATCGGCCGGTACGCCTTCCCGATGGAGAAGCTTTAGCTTGACAGAAGGCGACTGCCGGGCAAAACGGGCCATAAACTCCTCCGCCCAGGCAGACCACTCGTGATGGGGATAATCGAGATACATCGGCGAGGTCAGGGAGCCGGCCGCTTGCGGCCGTTTCTGCCCCTGCATAGCTACGTGAATGACATCGACCTCGCAGCCCATCAGTTCAGCCAGCTGCAACGCCCGGTCCATGGCCGCCGCCGCCGCAGGTGACCCATTAAGCGGGACCAGTGCTTTACGCGGGCGCCAGTTGGAATCAGGGAGTTTTTTCATATCGGGCCTGATAACCATGACCGGGTAGGTGGAGCGCTGGATTATTCCCATGCCGATGTGGCCTAACAGGGCCCCCTGGTTAAAAGTCTCACCATGGCTGGACATCACGGTCATTAACATGTTTTGCCGCGAGGCCAGTGAAACGACCACGTCGACGACATCGCCGGGTTCCTGGTGCAGCACGAAGTCCCGCAACGGAAGGCGATCGATCCCGAGTTTACCCATCAGTTCCGGTTCGGGCAGAGGCTGGTCGGTCACGGTGACGATGTGCAGGACGGCGTCCATAACTTCGGCCACCGCCTGGGCGGCGCCAAAAGCCAGAGCCGCCGTGCGCGAACCGTCAAGCGGTATGACTATGCCGGCCTTTTCCTGCACTTCCCACCTCCATTCGTTCCACCGTCAATGCTACCGGTCCGCCCTGGTATCCGGGTAAACTCACCCCAGGTGCCAGCGTTCCACTCGGACGAGAAGGTACCTGGCGCGGCGAGTTGCTGGACCTCGCGGCCGAAAATCCCAATTGGTACCTCTCCGCTTCCCTCCAGCTTCAACCGGATGACGCGATTCCTGATGATCTCCAGCTCAAGCGTACGGCCATGCCAAAGCAGTTTGAACGCCAGACGCGTCCACTTGCCGGGCAGACGCGGGTACATGCATAAGCAATCGGACTCCGCCCGGACACCGGCGAACCCCATAATCAACTGTTGCCAAAGCCCGCCCATCGCCGCCAGGTGTACACCGCCGGCGGCGTTGCCCATGTTGTTTGCCAGGTCGATCCGGCCCGCCCGCCGGAAATACGCCAGCCCCTTGTCCATCATGCCCAGGCGCGTTGCTACCAGCCCATACATGGCGGGGCTCAGGGAACTGCCGTGATCGGTCCGGCGTTCATAGTAGCTGAAGCTTTCCCTGATGGCCTCTCCGCTTAACTCCCGTTCCAGCAGATAGAGGGCCATGACGACATCGGCCTGCTTTACAGCCTGGGTTTTAACGGTCCTGTCATGACCCAGAATGACGTCAAGTGGCACCGTTTTGGGTTCGTAATCGTGGATGTCCAGGTCATCGAGACTGAAATAGCCGGCGAACTGTTCGATAACACCGCTCTGGGTTTCGGCTCCGCGGAACATCTTCGCCGCCAACGTTTGCCAATGACGTAACTCCCCGGCTTTAAGTCCGATTCTGGCGCTGATAGCCGACCATTCATCCCGGTACGATCGCTTTAGGATCGCTGCGGCTTCAAGGGCGCGCTCAATATTCCAGGCTGCCATCGAATTGGTATAGAAATTGTCATCGACTCCCTCGTCGTGGTACTCATCGGGTCCCTCGACCCGCAGGATGTGATAACTGTCCCCGCGCTGCTTCGACCGGCTGACCCAGAACCTGGCAGTTTCCATGAGCAGTTCGGCGCCCGCCGCGAGCAGGAAGCCGGTGTCGCCGGTCGCGTGCCAGTAAAACCAGACTCCGTAGGCGATGTCGGCGATGATGTGGTCCTCGAACTCACCGGCCGTCACCGGGACCACTTCGCCGCTGGAGGAAAGCACGGCCTTCGGCGTCATTTCCTGACCCGACTCGGCTGATTCCCAGGCAAACATGGCGCCCCGGTAACCCGCCTCGGCGGCGTTTTTTCTGGCGGCGGGCAGTGTGTGATAACGGTACATCAGCATTGCCCTGGCGGTGGCGGGATGCGTAAAAACGAAAAAGGGAAGCGTGAAGATCTCAGCGTCCCAGAAGATATGGCCCCCGTAGATCGTTCCGGTGAGTCCCCGGGCGCTGATCGACACCCTCTCATCATGGGGATTGCCGGCGCTGATCAAATGGTAAATGGAAAAATTGAGCCAGCGGCGCGCCGGCGGGTCACCGCCAAGGCTGATGCCGGCGCTTTCCCATCTTTCTTCCCAACTGTCAGTATGTTCAAGCAGAAGTTCCGTGAGGCCGTGTCCGGCTATCTCGTTAACGTGACTGCTCGCGCTTTTTAAAGGATCCGCGGTCTCCTTCGATGTATAAACAGAAACGTATTTCTCCAGCGTGACCAACCGGCCCATCTCGCCCTGCCAGCTCAGGTCTTCAAAGACGCCGCCGTCCTCAATTCGCACTTTCCTTTTGACATCGATGGACCTCTGATGCACCCGCGTCCTCTGCGCCATGGAAACGATAATGCCGCCGTCGCTGGTTTTGGCCAGCAGGCTGAGGGTGCCATCGCCTTTTTCCGCCACCGGTTGCAGCGGCGTCCGGCATCCCTCGCATTCGCTCATGCCGGTTTCCAGGCGCATCATGGCGCTGTAATTTTCAGGCAGGACAGACACCCTCATGATCAGCGCGTGTGGATCCGCCAAAGACACGAAACGCAGAAAGTGAATCGAAGTCACCCGGCCGTTCCTGTCACGGTAACGCCAGTGGCGCCGGTAAACTCCTTTTTTCAAATCGAGGGTCCGTTCGTGTTCCACCATGGTCCGGGCGTTCAGCGCCAGCTGGCGCCCGGAAACGTGGATTCGCGTATACAGCCAATCCGGCGCTATTGCGAGCTGCTCGAGCCCTTCTGGCCCATCGCTGTCGTAAACGCCGGCGATGAGGGTGGCCGTCCCCGAATGCCGGTTGCGTTCCTCCAGCGAGCCCCTGGTGCCGAGATAGCCGTTACTTACCGCAAAAAGGGATTCGATCTCCCGCTCTCTGAGAGGATTGAAACCCTCTTCAACCAGGAGGAAGGACGGATCGTCGGTTACCGCCAGCCGGTGGCGCAGGCCGATCTGCCGTTTCATCAGCTTCATGAAGCAGGCGGGGCCACCGCCCAAATGCAAAACACCGGCGGGAACCCCGTTTGGCTCCTTGCCGACGGAAACATAGGTTATGCCTTCCGGCTCCGGAACCACCATGTGAAAATCGCTGCCGTCAAATCCGGCGATGGGACCGAACTCGTCGCCAAGCACCAGAAAATCAGCCGGGGAGACGTCCTGCCGCCGGGTGATCTCGGCGACGAGCCACCTGATGGCGTCGGCTTTGTCGGTTAGCCCGACCTCGATGTGCTTGACGTCACTGGTTATCCGGGCATCGGCCAGGCCCAGCTCCCGCGACCGCCTGACCGCCAGATCGAAGGCGCCGCCGATCCCCTCCTTGTAACCGCCGTCGCGCAAACGTTTCTGCGTTCTGGTTATGAGTTCGCCAATGCGGGATTTGGGCGGATTTTCCCACTCGGGGATGAGGTCGATCTTGCGGCGGTTCAACCGGTCATAAATGATGTTGATGTTCAAAAGGGACCGGTGCTCGATATCACTTTTTACGGCTTCCGCAACCCGATCCAGAAGCTGGTTTTCCTCTGCCGTGGCTTCCCTCCGAAAAAACACCACCGGCATGGAATTGCGATCGAACCCGTAGATTTCCGAGCCCCTGTTGGCGCCAATGAACAGATTCTGTTTGTGAGGCCCGGCGATGAGAGAAGAAAACTGCCGGTCGATGTTGTTGAAATTGGTGCCGGTGATGACGGCAATGGTGACGCCCAGCTTGAGCAACTCTTCCAGGACCGCGGTCACGGCACTGGCATCAACCTCGCGGTTTTTTACCGCGGTGCCGTCCCAGTCAAAGGCGATAATCTCGAACGGGCGCCTGTCTATCCGGGAGGAGTCGCCGCTGCAGGACATGTCAGTGGGTTGCCTCGATCATGGTAAGACTATATACCTACCCGGTTTGCACGGGGAATGTGCGTGCGAAGGTGCGGCGTTGGCGTCGAGCTGGAGCGTGGCTCCCTTTTCCACTGATGAGACCTCCGATATCTGGGCCGTTATGTAAAGAAACGCCTAAGAAATTGAAATAAAGTGACATGATGTCTGGCGTTTCCGTGTCGGAGTTTCTTGAAAACAGGGTTCTTCTACGCGCCACGGAAAGAAGTGTAGAGATAATCAGTGAAGCTGCTACGCGCATTTCGATTCCCACCTTCGGCACCAGAAATTACGCAGCTCTCTTACGACGCCAGCTTTCGACGCTCGCCGGAACCGGTATTTGATGCCGCAAAGCTTCGAGCAACATCCTTCTTTGTTGCCCCAAGCACAAACAGCGAACGAACTAACAGATCAATTGAGACGGAAGGATCGCCTGCCTCCATTTTTGCCACCCGCGACTGGCTGGATTTCAACATTTTGGCCAGTTGCGACTGAGTGAGCTTCTTCTTCTGCCGCCGTTCTTTCAGGCTTTGACTAAGCGCCAACTTGAGTTCAATGTAGGCCAGCTTTTCGTCAGACAGACCCAGAAAATCCTGGGCGCTGCCTATCTTCCAGCCCCTTGAATCCAGATCTTTTCTTTTTGACTTTTTCATCTGATCTCCCACATTGATTCTTAGCTCATGACATCCGGCGCCGATTGATGGCATCGGTCTCGACTGCGGCATTGGCAAGTTCATGCCTTTTTGTAACATCCTCAGATAAAAGCCCGCTTCCAGCCGTGCATCCTTTGAAAACGGCGGTGTCTTGACCACGCCGTGCAATCACACGATTGGTTTGTCGCTTTCAGTCACGTGATTATCTTATGTCATATATGACATATTTACCCGTGTGGGTTCGATTCCCACCTTCGGCACCGGGATTCATTGTTTCGTCAGGCCGCCGGTGGCTTCTTCCGACAGTTTCCCTGGTTGTATGTGGCTAAGGACATCCAGGAGCCGTTCCGTCCTGAGTGGCACGGCGACTATTCTTCAAGATCCCCCAGAGCC
>CAZJQY010000037.1:0-7507 GCA_964548095.1 uncultured archaeon | reverse complement strand
GCAGCCGACAACCGTAAACCCCATGAGAGCGGCCTCGATGAGGATGCCGCCTGTCCCGCAGAATGGGTCCAGTACTTTCTCCCCGGATTTTACGCGCGAAAGATTCACGAGAGCGCGCGCAACCTTCGGGTGCATGCTCGTCGGGTGGAAGAAGGGGCGGTGCTGGGGCTTGCGCGGCTCGAAGGCGCGCTTTGTGGGGATGTCTACGCCGACCACGAACTCGCCTTGAAACATCACGCATTCGACCAGCACGTCAGGCTCGCGGACGGAAACCGTCAAACCACCCTCATGCAGGAGCCCGCCGAGTCTTTCGGCAGCTCGCTGGCTTCGGGAGCGGACCTTGAAGGTCTTCCCGGAGAGTAGGGGACGCAGCTTTTCAGCGGCAACTTCGAGACTTCTCGAGGAGGTGACGAACTCACAGGCTTTCTTGGTGAGCGCGAGCCTCCCGACGAACCCCGCATCGCGGGTCTTCACTTCGGCGAGCACCAGCCGGGACTTCGCATCCTCGGAGAGAATCCGGTAGCGCAACCCCTCACCCCCAAGGACGGCCTCGAACTCAGCCCGCGGAAGCGTTGGGTGCTCGCCTGAAAACTGGGCCAGGATTTTCATGTGGGGACATTATTTAAGTTTGTATAACATTAATACTCGTTGAGGATGAAAACCCTTCTTGACGCCGATTATGAGACCCGCGGCGAGAAGCCGGTGATACGCCTGTTCTACAAGACTCCTTCAGGGAGAACTGTCGAAGAGGTCTCGGACTTTATACCCTACTTCTACGCGCTCCCGAAGGAGGAGGCGCAAGCGCTCGCCTCAGAGGCGGGCAAGATTTCCGGCGTATCCGGCACCTCAGTAAAAGAGATGGTCTGGCAGGGGAAGAAGGCGCAGGTGGTGCGGATTGCGGCAACCCAGCCCAAGGAGGTGCCGAAGCTCCGTGAGGACGTGAAAAGCCTTGCCTCATGCTCGGGAGTATATGAGGCGGACATCCCCTTCGCCCGCCGCTACATCATAGACGCCGGCATCACCCCGATGGAGCACACCGATGAAATGCCGCCTGCGGTTGCATCCGTCGACATCGAAGTGGCGGTGGGGAAGGGCGAGCCGAACCCGAGCCGCGACCCAGCCATCATGATAAGCTACGCAGACAGCGGCGGCCTCACGAAGGTGCTCACCTACCGGACGGTTGCCGGTTTTTCCGCAGACTACGTCGAAGTGTTAGACAGTGAGAAGGCGATGCTTAAACGGCTGGTGGCACTTATGGAAGAGCGGGGAATCGACGTCATCACCGGCTACAACTCAGACAACTTCGATTTCCCTTACCTTAAGGAGCGCGCTGAGAAGAACAACGTGCGATTCGATTTGGGAGCAGACCACAGTACGGTAAGAATCGAGCGCCGTGGCATGAACAACGGGGCAAAGATTACGGGGAGGCCGCACGTCGACGTCTACCCTATCGCGCGCCGCGTCATGAACATTCCGCGCTACAGGCTCGAGGACGTGTACCTGCACCTGACGGGCGTGGTGAAGAAGGACATCAAGGTGCAGGACATAACCCGGTTCTGGGAGTCGAAGAACCCGGGGGAGTTTCAGAAGCTTGTGGAGTACTCGCTGAGCGACGTCGAAGCAACGCTCGCCATCTCGCTCGAACTCCTACCGCTTGAGTACGAGCTCTCCCGCGTCATCAAGCAGCCGCTTTATGAGACTGCGCGGATGAGCTCTGGACAGCGGGTGGAGCAGCTTCTCATGCGCAAGGCCTTTGAGCAGGGGATACTTGTCCCGAACAGGCCGTCTGGGGAGGAGTATGATGAGCGCGGCGAGGATGAGACGTTCACTGGAGCCTTCGTCGTCGAGCCTAAGCGGGGGATACACGACAACATCGCGCTATTTGATTTCAGGAGCCTGTACCCGAGCATTATCATATCCCACAACGTGGACCCAGACACTCTCGAGTGCGGCTGCTGTCCGGCGGATGCTAACAAGAGTCCAGCCGGCCACCGCTTCTGCATGAAAAAAAGGGGCTTCGTCCCGGGCGTCCTTGAGGAGCTCATAAGCCGGCGGATTTCCGCGAAGAAGCAGATGAAGGCTGAAAAAGACGAGCGCATGCGCAGGCTCCTCGACGTCCAGCAGAACGCGCTCAAGCTTCTCGCCAACAGCATGTACGGTTACTACGGGTTCCAGCGCGCCCGCTGGTACTGCAGGCAGTGTGCCGAATCCATCACCGCGTGGGGGCGGGACTACATCCACAAGGCCATGCAGGTTGCCGAGCAGCACGGCTTCGAAGTAATCTACGGGGACACCGACTCAGTCTACATCACCAAGGCCGGCGAAGACAAGGAGCGCATAGTAAGGGAGGCGCTCGAGTTCCAGAAGCACATAAACAGCGAGCTTCCCGAGGCCATGGACCTTGAGTTCGAGGGGTTCTACCCGCGCGGCATCTTCATCACCAAGAAGCGCTACGCCCTGATTGGCGAGGACGGCAAGCTCACCGTGAAGGGCTTGGAGACGCGGCGGAGGGACTGGTGCGAGGTGGCGAAGGAGACGCAGAAACAGGTTTTGGACGCCCTCCTAAAGGACCGCGACCCCGGGAAAGCTTCTGAGATAGTGAAGGCGGTCGTCAAGGAAATCAAGTCTGGGACGGTGCCGCTCAAGGAGCTTGCCATCAACACGCAGATGACGAGGGGTTTGGGCGAGTACGTGAACGAGGGCCCCCACGTCCAGGCCGTCCGCAAGGCCATGAAGGAGGGCATGGACTTCAGGCAGGGCGACATCATCACCTACGTCCAGACGAGGAAGGGGGACAGCATCAGCGACCGCGCCCGCCTCATCGACTTCGTCGAGGAGGGCGACTACGACGCAGACTACTACGTGAACAACCAAGTCATCCCTGCGGTGTTCCGCATCCTCGAGGCTTTGGGTTACTCGGAGGATGAACTTAAGGGGCTCGGCAAGCAGATGACGCTCGACGACTGGGGCTGACGATGGCGACCGGACTTGCCTACCACAGGGATTACCTGCTCCACAGGCAGCCTCGGGGTCATCCAGAGCGCCCTGAGCGTTTGACTGCGATTCTGGGGAATCTTGAGCGGACCGGGCTCATCGGGAGGCTCACGCTGATTGAGCCGGCGCCTGCATCTCTTGAGGATGTCTTGCGCGTTCACACGCAGGCTCACGTGGAGGGCTTGCGCAGGACCTCGGAGGCAGGCGGGGGCTTTCTTTCCCCCGACACCTATGTCTCGCCCGAGACCTACCGGATTGCAATGCTTGCCGCTGGGGGGCTTTTATCAGCAGCGGACGCGATTCTTGCAGGAGTAGTCGGGAACGCCTTCGCCTTAGTCCGGCCGCCGGGACACCACGCCGAGTCGGATGAAGCCATGGGCTTCTGCTACTTAAACAACGCTGCAGTGTGTGCCCGCTACCTTCAGACGAAACACGGACTTGGGCGGATTGCAATCGTCGACTGGGACGCCCACGCCGCGAACGGAACCACCCAGATTTTTGCGGCTGACCCGACCGTCTTGGTCGCGACCATTCACCAGGACCCAAAGACGCTGTATCCTGGGACAGGATTCATAAGCGAAGTCGGCGAAGACAAGGGCAAGGGGTTTACCGTCAACATCCCGGTTCCGCCGGGCTCGGGAGATGCGGAGTACGCCTACATCTTCGACAAATTCCTTGAGGATAAGCTCATGGACTTCGCGCCCGACTTCATCATCGCATCAGCCGGCATGGACTCCCACAGCGGCGACCCGCTTGCAAACCTCACGCTTACCCAAACAGGCTACGCGTATATGACCGAGAGGCTCATGGCATGGTGTAAGCGCGCCTGCGGGAGTCGGCTGCTAGTTGAGCTTGAAGGCGGATACAATCTCGCGACGCTCGCGGAATCAGTCCACGCTGGGATTGAGACGCTTATGGGAGAAAAGGCGCCTGCCATAAGAGGCAGGGTGAATGAGGGAGTTAGGGACCTTGTGGAGGAACTCCGTTCCTTGCACGATTGAGGGCGGGAAAATCAGGCGGTCGTGTTAGTCTTCACAATGCCCTCGACCTTCAGCTCATAGTGGAGTGTCTTGCCGGCGAGCGGGTGATTGTAGTCGAGCAAGAGTGCGGTCTCGTTCAAGGTGAACACGCTCGCAGGCCCTGCGGCAGTTGAGATGAGCGAGCCGTTTATGGGGTGCTCTTCAATCCAAACCCGGTCTTCTGTGACCGCGGCAACGCTTGCCGTGCCAAGAAGGCTTTGGAATGTGGAATCCTCTTCTGGGTCGTAGCGGAGGAACACTGTGTCGTTTGAGACGCTTAAGATGAACATGGGCCAGGGGATGTTCGGGTCGACCACCGTCGTGTTTGGGACCGGCTCGGAGGAGACGACTGTCCTGAACCGGTCGAGGGATATCGAGGAAATCCTGTCAATGGGGTACAATTTTGGGGTGAGTTGCAGGAGCTCGGGATTGTAGTCTCCGAACCCCGTCTCAGGCGTCACGGTGATGACGCGCGCCTCACCTTCGGCCATGCCGACGACGCCCTTCTCGATTCCTTCGAGTATCTCGCCGTCACCGACCGTAAAGGTTATGGGCCGGTAAATCCGCTCTGGGTCGTAGATGCCCTCGGCCTTCGCGACCTCAACGTAGGATGTGTCCACGATTTTTTTGTCGGGCAAACGGCTTATGAAGTCGATGACGACGACGTCGCCCAGCTTGATGGTCTTCTTCTCCCCGCCGGGGATGCCCCCAGGCTTCACTGAGTCCTTGGAGAGCGAGTAGACGAGGTAGAGCCCGCCTGCTGCGAGGAGAATCAGTATGATAAAAGCGGTCTTGGTTAATTCAACAGTCTTTGGTGTTGTTTTTGTGTTCGCCATCTTGCCTATTGCTGACGGTATATAGTTGTAAGGACCGTATAGATATAACTATCAGAAGAATATAAAAAATGCATTAGTGAGTGGAAGAGACGATGAAAGTCGAAAGCCCCCGGGGGACGCGGGACTTCACGCCCGAGGAGATGCGGGAGCGGGATTACGTCGAGAAGACGATTCGGGGGGTGCTTGAGAGCTTCAGCTTCAGAAAGATTGCGACGCCGACGTTCGAGTACGCCGAACTGTTTTCCTTGAAGTCAGGCGAAGACATCAAAAACCGGATGTACGTCTTCGAGGACAAAGGCGGCAGGACGCTCTGCCTGCGGCCCGAACTCACCGCCTCAGTCTGCAGGATGTTCGCGAACGAGCTCAGGAATTACCCGAAGCCGCTCCGCCTTTATTACATGGGCCCAATGTTCCGCTACGAGGAGCCGCAGAAGGGAAGGTACCGGGAGTTCTACCAGATGGGCGTCGAAGTAATCGGCGCGCAAGGAAGCCTCGCCGATGCTGAAGTCATCTCCTGCGCGGCCGAATGCCTGAACAGGCTGGGACTTACCTATACGCTTCAGGTGAGCTCGCTCCGCGTCCTGCGCGGCCTCCTCACAGCGCTTGGCGTTGAGGGGGAGCGGCAGAACAAGGCAATAGCCCTGCTGGATGAAGGCAAGCGTGATGAGCTTGCGAAACTCCTGGACGACGACACCGTCTTAAAGCTTGTCGCCATCAAGGGCGGACGCCCTGAGCTCGCCCGCGCGCGGAAGCTTGTCGAAGGCTTTGATGAACCCTGCAAGGCCTTGGACGAGCTTGACGCGCTTGCAGTTCTTCTGGAGGCGGCCGGCGTTTCTTATGTCGTCGACTTGAGCATCGCCCGGGGTCTTGAGTACTATACGGGCATGGTCTTTGAGATTCGGGTCGCAGGCCTTGGCGCGCAGAACCAGATTTGCGGCGGCGGAAGGTACGACAACCTGATTGAGCTTTTCGGGGGTCCTAGGACTCCTGCTGTAGGTTTCGCGTTCGGCTTCGACCGGGTCTGCGAGGCATTGAAGGCCCAGGGCCTCACGGCTCCTTCAGGGGGGAAGACCGTTGTCGTCGCCCCCGTGGGCGAAGAAGCCGGCGCTTACGCCCTGAAAGTTGCCGGAGAACTGAGGAAGATGCTAGCTGGTTCGGACATACGCGTCGAACTTGAGGTCTCAGGGCGCAAGCTTGCGAAGGTCTTGGAGTACGCCTCAGAAAAAGGCGTCGACTATGTGGCGATTGTGGGTGAGCGGGAACGCGAGGTTTCGGAGGTTACGCTTCGCGACATGAAGCAGAAGACTCAGGAGAATTTGCCAGTTGCTGCCGCTGTTAAGCGCCTACTCGAGGGCGCCCCAGATTTCCCCGACGCTTGAGTGGGAGATGGCGGATGAGGGGTTGAGGTAGGTCATCGTCACCTTCATCCTGAAGTAGTCGCCCGTGTTTCCGACTAAGGTGCATCCCGTAAGGCTCACCACCGCGGTCTGGCCGGGAAGAAGGTCAGTCGTAAGGCTTGAGCTTCCGGTGCAGTCCGCCGAGCTTGCGCCCGTAAGCCGCAGTTTCGTGCTCGCGTCGTTTATGACAGTTATGTCGACGTTGACGGTCGGTCCTGTGATTTTCGCAACAAAGTCCATGGGCCTGATCTGTGAGAAGCCGGATTTGCCGGGGGCGACATTTTTCCCGATGCTTAAGATTCCAGACTGCCAGATGACCGCCCCGATTACTACGACGACGAGGACCGCCCACCCGTAGGTGGCAAGGTACTCCATGGAAGCCTGAGCCCGCGTCCGCTTGAATGCCGCCATCTTGTTTAATATTTCGCGCGAGAGGATAAAAACTATGCGGGAAGCTTCCGCATCTTCCCGGCCAGCTCTGAGACTGAGGCGGGTAGGAGTCCCGCTCCTGAGTAGATGCCGACTCTGCTTTGGCGTACATAGGATTTGTCGTAGGGTAGGGTATGGAAGACATCGAAGTTCTTCGAGAGAAACGCCGCGTCCTCAATGCCGGCGACCTTGTTTCCCACGATGAGAGACCTGCTCACGCCAAGCTCTCGGGCGAGCTCGGCAAGCCGTCTCGCAACGGCGACTGAGTTGACAGTTGGCTCGCACACGATGAGGAACTCGTCGATGCCCCGCACCGTCCCGCGGCTCATCGGCTCGAGTCCTGCCTCAAGGTCGATGACGACGAACTCATCCCGCTTGAGGACGAGGTTTGAGAGGAGGGAGCGGAGCAGCGCGTTCTCGGGGCAGAGGCAGCCTTTGCCTGCGCCAGAGACGGTGCCCATGACGATGAGCTTAAGGTTCTCTGATAGTTCTTGCGCGTACTCGTCCACCAGGTCGTCAACCTTCGGGTTCATGCGAACCAGCCCCCCCGGCATGCGGGCCCGCTCCTCTACGAGTGTTTTCATCGCCGAGAGCGGCTTTGGGTCTTTGACGCCGAGCATGGTCGCGAGGTTTAGGCTCGGGTCTGCGTCTACGGCGAGTACCTTTGATGTTTCCGCGAATTTTTGAGCGAGAAGTGCCGTGATTGAGGTTTTTCCGACGCCGCCTTTTCCGGATACTGCGATTTTCATGGTGGGAAGTTATTATTCGGGGGTTTATTTAACTGGTTGCCTGTTTTTTTATGAAACTTTTTCCTGTGTGCTGGTTTTTACCA
>CAZJQY010000036.1:0-7581 GCA_964548095.1 uncultured archaeon | reverse complement strand
GCTTCCCCAAAAAGAACTTACGAACCAACGCTTAAATCAAAATCGGAGATACTGACTAAAGTATTCGTCGAGTTCTTTATTATCATCCGGGAAGGTGTTTGTATCGTAAACATATGCCACCCCCATAGTCCTTAGGACCTTCGGGTCAGAGAAGTTGCCCGCACACCAGATTGGGATGAACGTGTGGTTACTATAGCGCATCAGTATGGTCGAATCCTCGCCTGCAACGACAGTGTGCCCTGAAGCATTATTGAGGTAGTCGAGTACAGGCCACTCATCGGTGAGTGCAGACCACATACTGGGGTAATTCTTATCCATGCTCTGGGGATAATCCATAGGCAGTATCTGGTATGCATGGGCCGAAAAATCCACCAACCCTATTGATTCCTTGGAACTGCCCGGAACTTCGTATGCGATGACGACAAGGGAGATGACTAATGCTGTTAAGATAATTGGCAGGGCGTAATATCTGCGGAAAAACTTGCTGTAGTTCAACAATATGAGCGGCAGGATGAACAGGGCAGTGGAGGCATAGGGTATGATGGGGTTAAATGGGACGGCACTAAACAGCGAAATGAGTATCGCACAGACTAATAATGAGGAGTAGAACCTGTTAGCATAGTCGCCCCGAAGCCATTTGAGACTCGCTTCGATTGTTGAGCAGTAGTAGGCCGCCCCGCAAATGCTTGCGATGCCGAGTATTGAGGTGAAATAGCGCGTGAGGAATAGTGTCTGCGTGGGCAGGGCAAACACCATCAAGGTTATGGCGGAAAAAAGGATTATGAGTTTATCCTCGGTTGAGCGATTGTGGGCTAGCATATACCCTAAGAAACAGATGGAAAGCAACGGCGAGTAGTCAATGAATAGAGACATTATAGCACCAAGGTAATCCTTGTCCCACTGGACGGTGTTCTCGCCTATCCTTGCCTCAATTTCAAAGCCGCTATTGCCTGTTTTTATGGCTAGATTGTACGGATAAAAGGGTTGGCCGAAGTGGTAGACATTCCTGCCCGCATAGAGGAGCATAGGCACTATGCAAACGATGAAAAAGAGATGGCGGCGTGCATTCTTGGAGCGTAGCAGGAATGGCACCAGGATTAGAAATAATATGCTGCCAAGCACCTTTGTAGGTACGAGCAGCCCCCCCGCCAATGCTGTCGTGAAGTGGGCGGAATTTGTGCGGCTGCGCAGGTATTCAGAAAAGCATAGTAGTGTCGCAGTCGTGAAGAATAATATCGGCGCTTCCTGTAAAACGAAGAATCCGGAATAGTAGAGGAAGAGGGGGCATAGTGCGAGGAGGGAGAGGGCGACATACGGGCTGGTCCCTGGTTTTTTCAGCCTAATCCAGGAGACGATGAGGAACCCTGCCAGAAGGGAGTAGTATAATGGAACCGCTGACGCAACCGCGTCATTGGAGGGTAGGAGTTGGAACAAAAGCGCAAGCTTGGATGTTAGCAGGGGGGGATACGTGAATGACAGTGTGGGGTTATCCACGCAATCGGCAAGAGGCCAGAGGTGAGTACGCGATATGATGATTGCCTGGGGAAGGTAAACGAATAGGCTGTCCCTGAATATCGGCGGGTAGAGCGATTTTACCTTTAGCAGTAGGAAGACTAGGAAGAGCGCCAGGGGAGTAGTGAAGTTAGCATCAGCATTAGCGGTTTCTTTGAATTCAAGCAACCCATATTTTTTTGACACGGACTTGAATAGGAGGAGGAATAGTATGTACAGAGGAATGAAATGCTGCAGGTCCAATAATCCAAGAACCCCCAAACAAAAAACCAGGATGAATTGAATGTATTCGGAAACGAGTATCGATGAGATTATGTCCCATATCCTCCTGCTTGTCTTGTAGAGGATGAGGTGAGTAATGACCAAGAAGCTGGAAGTAGTGAATAAACCCATCAGGAGATGGTAAAATTCATCCACATTATTGATATGAAATCAGGGTATAAGTCCTCGCGGCTCGGTAGCCCTTAATGTTTTTATTGCGTCCCGCGTCTAATACTAAGTCATGCGCTTATTCGCAGTCCTTGCGGCATTCGTCCTCATCGCCGGGTGCATGGGCCTGCCTGCGCGGGTTTCGTGCGGAGGCGCGCTCACCCGGGACACGGTTCTTTCAGAAGACTTCACGTGCGCGGGGGCTGGGCTGTTCGTCCGCGCCGACGGCATCGTCCTCGACTGTGCGGGCCACACCTTGAGGGGAGACGGCACAGGCTTCGGCGTGAAAGTTGAGAACAACAACCGCGTGACAGTCAGAAACTGCATCATCCGAGGCTTCAAGGAGGGCATTGTTCTCTCGTCATCGAGCAACAACACGCTCCTAAACAACAGCCTCTCCGGAAACGAGTTCGGCGTAATCCTTGATGGAGGAAGCAGCATTAACCGGCTTCAGCAAAACGTCGTTTTGGACAATGAACATGGCATCTTCATCCAATCCCAAAGCAACGCAAACAGCCTCATCGACAACAGGCTGGCCCGCAATTCTTACGGCGTCGAGATTGCCTCCTCAAGGGAGACTGTCCTCTCAGGGAACAGTATGTCCGGGGATGGCATCCGCTTAAGCGGTGATGCGCTCGCGGACTACAACACCCACATAATTGACTCGACTAATTCCGTGAACGGTGGGCTCATCGTCTACCTCCATGACGCAGCCGCTGTGGTGGTGCCATCTGGGGCTGGGCAGGTCATCCTCGCAAACGTCTCGGATGTGACCGTCGAAAACCAGCTCATAAGCGGCGTCTCATCTGGCATAGTCGCCGCATTCTCAAGAGGCTGTGTCATCCGCAACAACGTAATTTACGGCAGCAAATACGGAATCGAGCTTATCGCTTCCGAGGGGAACACTCTCGAAGGAAATATCTTGGAGAACAACACTTTTGGCATCCGCTTCGAGGCGTCGGATAACAACACGGTAATTGACAATAGGGCTTACGGGAACCTGCAGTACGGCATTCGCCTCCACGGCTCCCGGCTCAACCGGGTGCGAGGAAACAATGTGGGCGGGAACGACAACGGCATCCAATTGTATTCGTCCGACGGAAACGTCGTGTCTGGGAATGCGGCCGACGGCCAGAACTACGGTATTATCCTCGTGTCGTCCAACGGCAATGTCGTGGAGGCAAACAGCGCCGACGGGAATGCCGACGGCATCTGGCTTTATCAGTCGAGCAGCAACAATTCGGTTGCCTTGAATTCCGCAAGCAACAACGTAGTCGGCATCCACCTCACGGCCTCTGACGGGAATGTTGTCACCCGCAATACGGTATCCAACAACAGCATGTACGGCATCTGGGTGCAGAACTCAAGCGACAACAGACTTTCCGATAACGCGCTGGAAGGAAACCGCTACGAGGCAATCCGCTTCGAGCAGTCGTCTTAGGCTTCTTCTTTGAGGATAATCTCGATGACTTTCGCGTAGGTTGGACGAGCGATTGAGACGCCGAGTATCACGCCCATTATGGTTGTGAACGCGAATCCCTTGAGCATCCCCGCTCCGATTCCCAGGAGCGGCAGCATCGCGGCGATAACGGTCGCCGCTGCCGTGAAGATGATGAAGAAGGCCCGCTTCAGGCTTTCTGTGAGGCTTACGATTTTCTTTTTCTTCGGCGAGGAAGTTAGCGTCTCGTCTGTTATGATTATGAGTTGGTCTATGCCGGTTCCGACCGAGGCGATGATTCCGGCGACAGCAGGCAGGTCAATCTGCCAGTTGATGAGGGCTGCGAGCCCGAGTATCATGATGACCTCAGAGAGGCCGGTCGCCGCCATCGGCAGGGTTATCGAGAGTTTCCGGTATCTTATGAGAATCAGGAGGGCGACGGTTATGAACGCGGCAACGCCCGTCAGGAAGCCGTATCTCAAAAACTTCATGCCCAAAGTCGGAGGTGTTGTCGACTTCGACTCGATGGTAGCCTTCGCCGGCAGGTTTCCGGAGGTGAGCAGCACTTGGTTATTCTTGACTTCATTCTTCGCCTCATCCAAAGTAGCGCTTGAGCCGGTGATGCGGGCGTTGTAGATGCATTTGCCCTGCGTGTTGAAGGCAAGTTTTGGTGAGCTCTGCAGTCCTGTGAGCTTCTGGACCCAAAGGTGCGGTTCGAGCGTGTAGTTGCCTTGCGGCATCCGCTGGGTCTTGAAGCCGTTTTCCTCGAGGAGGTTTCTCACCGACTCGTTGATGGCGGACTCGTCTTCTGCGATGATGACGCGGGTGTAGCCCAAGTTCTTGTATTCCTGGAGTTTGGCCAAAGTCGCCTCATCCCCCATGTAGGGTACGACAGGGATGCCGGAGCGGTTCTCGATGATGTGGGCTGCGGTGTCCCCAAAGTAGACTCTGTCTTCGACGGCGGACGATGTCGTCTCGCGTAAGACTTTGTAGGTCGCCTCAGTCATGAGGATGGTCGTGTTGTCGGGCCTGTCGATGTAGATGTCGACTGGGCGCCCGATTTTTCCTTCGCCGACTTTGCCGAACCTGCAGGCGCCTTCAGGCGTGTGAGTCACCGACACCGACCAGCTGAACCCGTTGCCGACTTGGCCTATCTGCATCCCCTCGGGGCTCAAGTCTATGGAAATCTCATCACCGATGACCGCCACATCCCCGTCAATCCGCTCCTCGAACCGGGCCTGCTTCTTTAAGATTTCCTCGATGTCGTAGGTCTCCCGCGGGGACGCGCCTGCAACCGATATGAGAATGTACTGGCTCCCCCACGGCCGCACTGGAATGTCTTTCAAGCCCAGGGAGTTCAGCCTGCTCTCAAGAATCCCCTTCTCGATTGCCATGGTGTCGGCGTCAACGGGGCGCTCAAGGCGGAGCTGAAGCTCCGTCCCGCCTGCGAAGTCGAGCCCGTAGTCGAGGCCGTTGCCGATGCCGATGCCGGCTCCCCGGTTGACTGGGATGATGTTGGTCATGAGGAGGAGGGCGAAGGCTACGCACGTTGCCCACATTATCACCCGCCAGCTCTTGAGGTATTTGTTCATTTTCTCCCGAAAAGTTTTCTTCCGCCCGGCACCTCAAGGTACCATTTGAGGATGCCGGCGTTGGTGAACCACGTCGTGAACAAGTCTGCGATGAGGCCAATCAAAAGAACCAACGAGATATTGTAGAGGGTCGTAATCTGGGTGAGGGTGGATGATACTATGAGCATGACAGTCATGACCGCAATGGTGGTGCCGGTCATCATAAGACCAGTACCCAAGGCGCTGTCGATTGACTCATCAACGCTCCTGCCCCGCTGCCTGAGCGTCCTCGAGGTGATGAGGATGTCCGAGTCGACGGAATAACCGATGAGCATGATGAGCGCCGCAAGAGTTGCCGGCTCAAGCGGGATGCCAAGAAGGCTCATGAACCCGAAGGCGATGAGGGGGTCGCACACCGCAGCCTGCAGGACGGCGATGGATGGGACGATGGTCCGGTAGGCGACGAAGACGACGATGGAGATGAGGACGTAAGCTGCGATGAGGGCCTTAATCCCCTGCTCCTTGAAAGTCTTCCCAAGCGTGGCGCCGACGGTGCGGGAGTTTAAGTTCTTCTTCTCGACTCTGACGTCCAGAGTCTGGCCGCTCGAGTACGCAAGCGCGCTCTGAAGCGAAGCCTCATCCAAGTCGAGGGCGGTTATGACGAGCTCGCCGTCTTCTTCGGCCACGTCGACGCGCTGTTTGAGGATTGCAGACAGCCTGTCCGCGAGGTCTGCGGAAGGCTTGCCCGCGTACGCTGCCTTCGCGACATCGGAATCGAGAAGCTCCCCCACGTAGGGGCTTACCACCGATGCAATCTCGTCTTTCCCGACAACGCTCGTCGAGGCTATTGTGAGCTTGTTTTTCCCAGACTCAACGTCCCACCCCACATAGAGTTTGACGTCCTGCAGGCCCTTTGCTTTAAGGCCTTCTTGGATTTGAGCCTGGATTTCCGGCGTCAGGTCTTTGTCGGTGAGCACCTCAATCCACGTGCCCCCCTTAAAGTCTATCCCCAACTCGACGCCGCGGGTGAGGACGACTAAGGCCATAAGCAAGGCGAAGGCGAGCGGCAACACCGCAAGAACCTTATAGTTTACCCGCTCGATGAGCCTCGAATAGTACCCCTTGACGCGTATTTCCTCTACCTCAGGCATGTATACTACTTAACACACAATCACTTAAAAATTAGGACTTTTCCACCAGTCTATATGACTGGTGGCAAAGTCTGCCGTGAGAAAATTCGGCGAAGCCGAATTTTCTACGCGCAGGCAAACTTTGTTTGCCTTGCGTGTCAAGAACAACTTCGCGTATATTTTACATGCCGCTGGTCTTAAGACCAGCGGTTCTTGACAACAAACAAGGGCGTATTTATTCCATCAATCATAATACTTCCCGGAGGTGTGCTATCATGTGCTGCGAATGCGGAACCAAGAAGGAAACAAAGAAGAAGAAATAAGCTCGCGTGATTGACATGTTCAAGAAGGTTGTGTTGGGCGGGACGTTCGACGTCCTCCATAAGGGGCACCAGCGGCTGCTCGACGTCGGATTCAACGTCGCAGAATCAGTCGTCATCGGGCTCACATCAGACGAGTTTGCGAGGCGGTTTAGGGTAAACCAGTCCCCCTCCTACGAGAAGCGGCGGAAGACTCTCGAATCCTACGTAAAACCCCTCGGAAAACCCTACAAAATCGTCGAAATAAACGACTCCTACGGTGTCGCCACCATCGACCCCGAAATAGACTGCATCATCGTCTCAGAGGAGACGCTCCTGCGCGCCGAAGAAATCAACACCATACGCTACAAGAAAAATCTGCCAAAACTTGTCATCATCGTCGTACCCCTCGTCCTCGCAGACGACGGAAAACCAATATCAAGCGAACGAATCAACGCACGAGAAATAAACGCAGAAGGAAAGCTCGTTTAGGCAAGCCTTCATTAAATCTGTTTCAGGCAACTAGAGGTTTCTTGCACTCATAGTGCAAACTAACTGGATTATAAGCGCAGTATTTACCATCCTCGCATGCAGCACAATTGCCTCCCGTGCAGTAGCATTCTGCGTCTGTGTGAGGGCACTTGCTTGTAACCTCCTTGCATCGGTCTTCGTAGAGGTCACAGGTTTCGCAATTTGGGTCACAATAGTACCCGCAAGCACCCGTCGGGGAAATACCGGCTGCAACACAATCGCAACATGGGAAGGTAGGGGGCGTGCACGTATCCACGCAAATGCCCTGCTGGTGGGTTACTGGGTCTATCCCCATAAGGCTGCAGGACATGCAATTTATCTTGTTTGCATCACCTGCCTTACAGCCCTTGCAGCCTGCGGTTCCGTCCGCAGTATTAAGCCAACATACTTCACACGGCCCGCATGTAATCTGCTTGGAGCATTCACCCCCCTCACATACGTTACAGACGGCTTTTGAGTTCGAGGTGCCGCAGAGTAGACCGTCCATTTGATTCGTACAAAAGCCACTATAACAGATGGCACAAGCAGAACCGTCTTGGGAACAGGATATTCCCGACTCAGTTCTTGCCTTGCAAGATCCATCTTGGCATACCTTACATTTTACATTTTTGGGGGGTTCATCACAACTTTCGCAAGGATACTGCGGGCTTTAGCCCGCAGAGGAATTGCGA
>CAZJQY010000035.1:0-7705 GCA_964548095.1 uncultured archaeon | reverse complement strand
CGCGTACGGGCGGGCGAGGCCATGCTCCTTAAGTCGCCTGTAGAGTGGGTAGACTGCTTTTCCGGGGACGTTGCATATGACGATGTTTTGCCTCTGGCTGGTGAGGTATAAGATGTCGGGGAATGATTTCTGGAGTGAGCCGATGCATTCGAGGTCGTCTCCGGTTATGTCTCCGAGGGGAATCCGCACCTCGACTGCGTAATAGCCCTTCTGCCGTTGCATGGATATGTTGTGTCTCCTGAAG
This sequence comes from uncultured archaeon, assembly GCA_964548095.1. Lineage (GTDB taxonomy): Archaea > Altiarchaeota > Altiarchaeia > IMC4 > SCGC-AAA252-I15 > SCGC-AAA252-I15. Next base: position 7,461 of record CAZJQY010000035.1, on the reverse strand, counting down.
ACTGCGAATTCCTTGTCGCCTTCCCCGCCCGATATTTTCTCGCCGGTCGGCGCCGGATACGCGAACAAAACATCCCGCAGGACTATCTTGTCACTACTCTTAAGCTTTCCGAGCTCCTCCATGTAGAGTTTTCTGAACGCATTGAAGCCTATTTTTTCGACGAGGAAGCGTAGGCGGGCGTGGTGTTTGTCTTTCTTGTTTCCGTGAGCGTTGAAGACACGCTTAACCGCCTCGGCAACATACCCCGCATCTTTAGCGGGGATGAACGCCTCAAGGAGCTCGCCGATGCGGGAGGATGCGCCCATGCCGCCGCCTGCGTAGACTGCGAAACCGCGGACTCCTTTACCGTTTTTTTTGGCGATGAATCCAAGGTCGTTTACGGTCGCGTAGGCGCAGTCCCGGGAGCAGGCTGAGAATGCTATCTTGTACTTTCTCGGGAGGTTGTAGGACGCATCGTCTCTGAGCAGCTGCTCTGTCAGCGCGATGGCGTGTCCCCTGACGTCGAAGACTTCCTTGTCGCATATCCCTGAGAGCGGGCAGGACGTTATGTTTCGGACGGTGTTGCCGCCGCCTCCGCGGGGGGATAGTCCGTAGTCTTTGAGGTAGTCGAGGATGCCGCCGGTATCTTCTATCTTGACGTCGTGGATTTGGATGTCCTGGCGGTCGGTTACGTGCAGGATTCCTTTCCCGTATCTGCGGGATGCTTCGGCGAGCGCCGTAAGCTGTGCCCCCGTTGCGACTCCGCCGGGGATTCTCACGCGCGCCATGTAGATGTTTTTCTTCACGCCGTGGCGCTGGGAGTAGATGCCCCACGGGACGCGGACTCCCTTAAACCGGGCTCCGCTCACATCGCCTTTGAGGAGGCGAACTAGCGTTTTCTTGTATTCTTCGGTTCCCGTAAGGATTTCCTCGGGTAGGGTGAACATCGTCGTTAGGGGGCCTTGACAGTCAGGCGTATGTAGTCTTCCTCACGCCTGAACGAGAACTCGAGGCCGTGGTCGTACGCGAGCCTGCCGATGGTCTCGACAGCGGGGAAGTTTGTGACCAGTATTTCTATGGTCTGCCCGCCTTTTATATGCTCGATGATGGGTTTCGCGTGCTCCAGCGTGAAGGGGCATTCGGCCCCCCTCAGGTCTTTTATGAGGATTTTCTCGTAGACTATTTCCGTGACAATCCCCCCGCCGGCAACCCTTTTTCCGTCGACGAGGACGAAGCGCCCGAGCGTTGGTACCAGCCCGAAGAGGTCCACGGCTATCGGCTTCTGCGTTTTCAGTATGACTTCGCCCACTTCCGTCTCGTATAGTTTTTTCGGGTTTTCCTCGATTGTCTCGAGAGTTGATGAGTTGATTCTGTGCAGTATTGAGGATACCGTGCACTGGACTTCTTCCGTTGTAAGCTTGAGCAGGTATTTGCTGTCGACTGTCAGCGGTTCCTTGCCCATCCAGAAGATGTTTGCCTTGATGGCTTTCGTTACCGTCGGCTTCTCCTCGATGTGGCTTCCCACTTCCCCGCGGTCTATGAAAATCTGGTCTTCGAGGGTTAATCCTGCGCACTGTGGGACGAAGACTTCTGTGGCGGTTTTTCCGTAGAGTTCGATAGACTTTACTTTGCTTGAGCCTCCTGACGGGGAGAAACATATTGTGTCGCCTGCCGCAACCTTCCCGCTCTCTATTCTCCCGACCACTATCCTTTTTTCGTCGAACTTGTATACGTCTTGGACCGGAAGCCTGAAAGGCCGCTCCTCAAGCTCCCTTGTCTTCGTGAGGGAGTCGAGGGCCTCAAGTATTGTCGGGCCCGTGTACCAGGGTATTTTCCCGGATTTTTTGGCGATGTTGTCTCCGTGCGAGGCGGAGATGGGGATTACGTGGGATGGCATGAGTTCTAGCTTGTCGAGGAAGGAGGTGAGTTTCTTCTTTACTTCGCCGAATTTTTTCTCGCCGTATTCCACTGAATCCATCTTGTTTAACGCGACCAGAATCTGCCTGACACCAAGAAGGCTTAGAATGTATGCGTGCCGCTGAGTCTGCTCCTTAACGCCTTCTGCGGCGTCGACTATGAGTACCGCAGCTTCCGCGTAGGATGCGCCGGACACCATGTTTTTGAGGAACTCCTTGTGTCCGGGGGCGTCGATGATGACGTAGTCTCGTTTGGGCGTCTTGAAGAATATCTGCGTCGTCTCGATTGTTATGTTCTGCTCCTGCTCTTCTTCGAGCGCGTCCAAAACGTATGCGAACTCCAGGTCTTTCCCCTGTTTCTCGCAGACGTGCATCACCTGCGCTATCTTTTCTTTCGGTATTGAGTCCGTGTCGTAGAGCAGTCTCCCGATGAGCGTTGATTTCCCGTGGTCGACGTGCCCGACGATTACAATCCGCATGACTTCTTTTTCCATTTTACATGTACCCGAACGTCCTGAGCTTCTGCATCTTGTATGAGCCTTCGTGGTCTTGGAGTCTTCCCGCCCTCTCCGTCACCTTGGTCGTCTTAAGTTCCTCCACAATCTCGTCTATGGTCTTCGCGTTTGAGTCCACCGGGACGCAGCATGGTTCGCACCCGAGCGTCCTGAATCTTTTTCCGTCTTTGGCATAGTAGAGGCTTACGACTGGGATGTTTTCTCGCTGAACGTACATCCAGACGTCAAGCTCCGTCCAGTGCAGCAGCGGGTGTATCCTTATGTGGGTTTTGTCGTCCACTTCGGTCTGGAACTGGTCCCAGAGTTCAGGCGGCTGGTCTTTGTAGTCCCACGTGAAGTTCTCGTCTCTTGGAGAAAAGTACCTCTCTTTAGCCCTCGATCCTTCCTCGTCGCGGCGGATGCCGAGGATGAGCCCCTTGAACTTGTGTTTTTTTATGACTTCCTGCAGTCCCTGGGTTTTTAGGGCGTGACAGCATTCGAATCGCCCCCTCCCGCAGTTCATGCCGGCGTCCAAGGCTTCCTTGTTCTGCCCCAGAATCAGCTTCACACCCCACTCTTTCGCATACCTGTCCCTGAACTCAATCATCTCCCTGAACTTGAAGCTCGTGTCGATGTGAATTAAAGGGAACGGTATTCTCCCGTAGAAGGCTTTCTTGGCGAGCCACACCATAGTCGTCGAGTCTTTCCCAATGGACCAGAGCATCCCCAAGTCCTTGAACTTCTTGTAAGCTTCACGGAAGATATAGATGCTCTGGTTTTCCAGGTAATCCAAGCGGTCCATTATTTTTTCCTCCTGCATGTTCCGTGCAGCCCGCATTCTTTTGATTCGGGGTTCTCCCACCACCATCTGCCGGCGCGGACGTCTTCTCCGGGGGCTACCGCGCGCGTGCAGGGCTCGCACCCGATGGAGGGGTATCCTTTGTCGTGGAGCCTGTTGTAGGGTATGCTGTTTTTCTTTATGTAGTCCCAGACCTGCTTCTCGCTCCAGTCTGCGAGGGGGCTTACTTTGAGGATTCCGCCATTCGCCTTGTCGACCTCTATCTTACTTATGTCTGCGCGAGTCACCGACTGGCCCCGGCGCAGGCCGGTTATCCAAGCGTCTAATCCGGAAATCGCCCAGCGCAGGGGCTCGACTTTGCGGAGGCTGCAGCATTCCCGCCGGTCGTCAACGCTCTCCCTGAACGAGTAGGGGCCTTTTTGCTTTAGGAGCGCCTCTATCTTTTTCCCGTCTGGGTGGTGTGCCGTGATGGTGATGCCGTATTTTTTTTCGAGCCTGTCCCAGATCTCATACGTTTCCTCGTTCAGTCTTCCCGTGTCGAGAGTGAATATCTTAGCGTCTGGCTTGGCTTTAATGAGAATGTCTACCAGCGCTACGTCTTCTGCGCCGAAGCTTGATGCGAGGGCTATTTTGTCGCCGAATTTTTTGAGGGCCCAGTCGATGACTTCCTGCGGACTCTTTTCTTCCAGTTCCTCTGCTGCTTTTTCAACTTCTTTTTCGTTCATCTTGTTTTTTAGTTATTCCCCGAGCTTCTATAAGAGCTTTTGTGTTATACAAACGTTTGGTATATGGTTCTTATGCTTAAGACTGTGATTAGTGCTCCGACCATTATCATCAATTTTTTGGATGGTAGTCTTTTGCAGGCGTGGGCTGCGAGGGGGGCGGCTAGGACTCCCCCTGCGATCAGCCCTAGGATTATCTTCCAGTGAGATATTCCGATTATTGTGAAGAAGGTTACTGATTCGGCTACTGTCACAAAAAACTCTGCCAGGTTGACCGAGCCGATGGTGAGCCGCGGGTTGTTTCCTTTTGCCACAAGCGTTGATGTCACTATCGGGCCCCATCCTCCGCCTCCGATGGCATCAAGGAATCCCCCCGTTAATCCTAACGGGAAGAGTCTTTCCTCCACTTTCCTCTCCTGAATTTTTTTGAACGCCTTGTAGAGTATAAACAAACCCATCAAAAGCAGGTAGAATGCGACAAACGGTTTTATGGTCTTCTCCGGCATGCTGGTGAGTATGTAAGCTCCCAGGACTCCGCCTATCACTCCCGAGATGAGAAGTCTTTTGAACAGTTTTTTGTCGACGTTTCCGAGCTTAAGGTGCGAGAGCCCGGATACGCCGGTTGTGAATACTTCTGCCGTGTGAACGCTTGCGCTTGCTGCGGCGGGCAGTATGCCGGCTGACAGCAGGAAGGTTGTTGAGATTACTCCGTATGCCATTCCAAGGGCTCCGTCGATTACTTGGGCGATGAACCCGACAGCCACGAAGGTCAGTATAGACTGGTCCATTTATTCGTTTATGCATAATTTTACTATAGATTATGCATAAGATAGGATATGACAACCGTTAAATAAAAACAAGGCAGAAACCGGCAGAAAATGCAGGCAAATCATAGATATCTTGCATAATTAGCGTAAAAACAGGCACAGGATAGCGATTTTGCCATTCCAGCGCAAATATACCCTCCATATGCCGATTTTGGCCTAATTACGCAAAAGGTCTCATGTAAACGCCAAAAGAATTGTCGCTGCAAGCACCGTTAATACCGTGCCAGTTAGGACGTGTGCAACAGTGGCTCTCTTCCCTATCCTACTCCATACCACGAGCATCTCAGTCAAGTCTGTTGTCACCCCAACCATGGTCATGACAAACACCACGCTGAGTGACGCACCCATAACATAGAGCTGTCCGGCTATTATCGCGAATCCTTCAGAACACGCCTCAATCACAACACTTATGGGCAGGGCTGTGAGTATCGCGAGGAATCCCTTCTCTCTTCCGAGATACCCAACCACTGTATCCGCAGGGATGAACGCCTTAAGGAAGGCTCCAAAAAAGAGTCCGACCATCATGTACTTTCCTATATCCAGTGCTATTTCCCTCACATGCAACGGCACATATGCGAAAACCCTCTTAAGCAGGGGCTCCCCCTGATGCATCCTCTCTGCGTCTTCCATACACTCCATGCAGTTCTCTTCTCCCCCCCCTCTTGTGGACTACGCCAACAGGCTGCTCGATTATTCTTCTGTTTTCCAACGCCGCTAAGACTGTGCCGGACAGGAATGCTACCACCAACCCCAGTACCATGAGTAGTAACGTATACACTAATCCCAGGAACTTGGTGAAGACGAATACCACTGGCAGTCCGGCCCAGGGGGCAGCCAGCAGGAAAGTGAGTATGGTTGCCGTTGATGCACCACGCTTCCTGAAGGTTGATGCCAGGGATATCGCCCCGCAGGAGCATGAGCTGACGAGGAATCCCGCAAAGGTTGCCCTCACCAGTGAAAAAACGTCATTTCCGCCGAAGTAGGACAGAATTCTCCTTGTTGAAACGAATTCGTTCACTATCGCTGCTAAGACAAAGCCGAAAAGCATGTAAAACCATAAGTCTAAGAACAGACTCCACAATGCACTAAAGTATCGGATTAACAAATCCAGCATTTTTTATTCCATAACGTGCTCTATGCAGTCTCCTATGATACACTTCACGTGGCCGTCGGCTATCCGATAGTAGACTTCCTTGCCGCTCTTCTGCGCCCTGACCAAATCAGCCTGCCGCAGTATGCGCAGGTGGTGGGATACGACAGACTGACTCACACTAACCTTCTCGGCTATTTCCGAGACACACAACTCCTTTTTGTCCAATGCCTTGAATATCCTAAGCCGCGTCTCATCGCCGAATATCCTGAATGTTTCAGCTGCCTTGCCCAACACATCAGATTTCGCATACTCCACTCATATCACCTTATGAAGCCTCTCGATGTTTTTGAACAATACGCCCACAAAGGCAAGATACAGCACATAAGAGGCTGCTTCAAGGAGGGAGGGGTTTCCGTTGTACCCGAGCAAGTCTTTGGCGAGACCGCCGAGAAGGCCGTTCTCGTGGAGGAGGGGGTAGCTTCCGTCGGGATTTTGTTGGGGGTTTATGTCCCACACGTGCTCGACAACGCTCGGTAGCACGCCCGCCTCGGAAAGCTCGTGGACACCGTGGGCGACAAGCCCTGCTGCGAAGAGGATGAGCAAGATGCTTGTCGCCTGGAAGAACTTCCTGATGTCAAGCCTCCTAGACTGCACGAAGAGTAGGAATCCGACTGCGAGCGCTAAGACGACGCCCACTATCCCGCCGACTAGGTTACCTAACGCGCCGGATTCCGCCCGAAAGCCGGTCGCCCCGAGGAAGATGACTGTCTCAACGCCCTCCCGCAGTACGGATAAGAATACTAGCATGAAAATTCCGAACCGGTGCTCCTCGCCCACTTCGGCGCCGACCTTCCGCTCAAGCTCCTCCCGCACGTGCTTTTGCTTGCCCATCCACAAAATCATCGTGGTCAGAAGGGCGGCTGCCAGAAGCATCGTCACGCCTTCGAAGAGCTCCTCGCTTCTTCCCTCGAATCCGCCGGCCACCGTCTCGAACGCGACGGCCGCGAGCACGCTCGCGACTATGGCCGATGCTATCGCGAGGTACACGGCCGCATTAAACCGCGTCTGCTTCGTCTTCTCAAGGTAGGCTAACACTATGCCGACCACCAGCGCCGCCTCGAGCGTCTCCCTGAATGTTATTATGAGCGGTGACAACATTTCACATCTGAACATGTATTCATATGTTCACATATAAGAGCTGAACGGTTACCAAAGGGTAACGAGCCCTCTCCAAGGATTAGAGGCTGCCTCCGCGGGGGGAGAGCTCGTAGACCCTCTTCCTCTTGTCGGTGAAGTCGCGGCACTCCCAGACAACACCGCCCCCGGATAGCTCCTTCAGCGCGTACCTCACAGCCCTGACACTTAAGCCGCTCGCCCTGACAAGCTCCCCCTGCGTGCTCCTGCCCCGCTCGGAAAGAATCTTTAAGGTTAGCCGGGAGGAGGGGGTGAGCTCAAGCTCTCCGATCCTTACCGTCCTCACGGCCTCCATCCTCGCAAGACCGTGCCTGACTTTCAGTAGGTCCGAGAACGAGAAACTTAAGGCAAGCTCGTTGTTTCTCACGCCCGCATAAAGCCTGCAGCTCCCGCACAAAAGAGAAAGCGAAGGTTTGCCCGTTAGTGTAGTGTACGCC
>CAZJQY010000034.1:0-7865 GCA_964548095.1 uncultured archaeon | reverse complement strand
TTCCTTCTGCGGTATCCGTTCCCCAGCCGCTCTTTAATGAAGATCGTAGCCTGACCATCGTCTGTGACGGACGGGTCTACAATCACGCCGAGCTACGCTCACAACTCGAGTCGAAGGGCCACCGTTTTTCCACCCCGTCCGATATCGAAGTGCTTTTACACTTGTACGAAGAAGAGGGGGAAAATTTCCTCAGGCAGGTGAATGGCATGTACGGCTTCGCCCTCTGGGATTCTGACAGGAGAAAACTGTTGCTGGGCCGCGACCGGATCGGGGTCAAGCCGCTCTACTTCACCCACGCCGGCGGCAGCCTGTTCTTCGGTTCGGAGATCAAGGCGATCATCGCCGACCCCACAGTCAAGCGCCGGGTCAACTTCCGGGCCATGAGCGACTTCTTCGCGCTCTCCTATATCTTTGACGGCGAAACCATGTTTGAAGACATCCAGGCTGTGCCACCCGGATGTATCTATCACGCGGAGGCGGATGGCAAGGGCAGGATGCAGCGCTACTGGGACATGGATTTCGTGCCGGACCATCCCTGGGACGAAAAGGAACTGGTAGCAGAGGGACTGGATATCCTCACCAGGGCCGTGTCACTGGAAGTCGCCGACGTCAAGCCTCTGGGCATACACTTGAGCGGCGGCATCGATTCGAGTTTTATCACCTCCATGGCGGCGGAGATAGACCGCGACCGTATCATCACGCTTTCGGCTGGGTTCCGGGAGCAGGAATACGACGAGCGGGGCTATGCCCGCCGCGCGGCCGAGAAGGCCGGTGTCCGTTTCGAGGAAGTCGAGGTATTCCCCACGCCCGAAACCTTCATGGACACCATGCTCAAGGTCATCTGGCACGTGGACGAGCCGACGGTCAGCCCCGGCATCCATTCCTTTTATGTGCTCAACGAGTTTTCCGCCGAGCATGCCAAAGTGATCCTTGGCGGCCAGGGCAGTAACGAGCTGCTGGCCGGCTACAACCGCTATATCCTCGCCGATATCGGCGACCGTTTCGCCCGGGCTTTCAAACACCTTAACCTGCCGGCGCTTTACCGTGAAACCCGGAAGACCCAGGGCTTTTTTGGTGTGAAGCCGTTCAAACGGATGCTGTTGGAGCTGGGCAGTACTCCGGGCCAGCGGGCGCTCCGCATCGTCAGTACCTTTGCCTCCCAGGAGAAGGAAAAACTCTTTTCAGCCCGTCTCAAATCAGATCTGGACGGTTACTCCACGGAGCAGCGATACCTTGAGCGTTTTGCCCAGGCCAACGCCGACACCACCATCGACCGGATGATGTACCTGGACATGAAGAACCTGATGCCCAATATTCTGCGTATTCTCGACCGGACCTGCGCCGCCTTTGGTGTCGAGGCCAGGACGCCGTTTCTCGATCATCATTTCGTCGAGTACGCCACCAGCCTTTCCGACGACGCCGTTCTTGACGGCACCGAATCGAAATACATCCTGAAGAAGATGGGGGAGGGCATCCTGCGGCATGACACGATCTATCGCGACAAGTCCGGCTTCGCCGCCCCGGTGACGCCCTGGCTGCAGGGGCATCTGCGCAAGGAGTCTCGGAACATCCTGCTTTCGGATCAGGCGCTGGAGCGCGGCTACTTCGATCCGGCCGCCCTGAAGGATTTCATCGAGCGCCACGAGCAGACCGGCAGGGGCGTCTGGCAGGTCTGGATGCTGCTGATCTTCGAGCTTTGGCACCGCAGCTTCATCGACCGGTGACGTATGACTCACCCTCATTCATTGGTATACTTTGATGAGCACTGGTTGAATCCATGAAGATATTATTTATTTATCCAAACGTCGCCCGTGCGCGCTCACCTCAGGTGGGCCTGAGTTCGCTGGCGGGTACGTTGGAGCGGGAAGGGCATGATTGCCGGCTGGTCGACATCACCTTCCTGGAGGACAACCAGGTTGCGGACGCCTACCGTAGCGCTCTCGCGGAATACAAACCCGACCTCATCGGCGTTTCCTGCCGTAGTACCGAGTGGGAGACGGCCCAGGCGATCCTGCGCATGGCTGACCCGGGCGTGCCGGTGATCGCCGGTGGGCCGCATCCGACCATCGCTCCGGAAGAGGTTATAGCCGATGAGCGCATTGACATGCTCGTTCGCGGAGAGGGCGAGGAGTCGATCATCGACCTCATCAATCGCATCGAGTCCGGAGCCGACCTCAGGGACATGCCCAACCTCTGGATCAAGCAGGACGGCAAGATCTACCGCAATGACGTCAGGCCGCTGATACAGGACATGGATTCGCTGGTCATGCCCAACTGGGATATCTGGGACGAGCGGCACTTCCTCAATCACTACCAGCAGGTTTTCAGCCCGGAGGCCAAGATCTTCGGCGACCTTGAGACCTCACGGGGCTGCCCCTATTGCTGCCCCTATTGCCTGACCCCGGTGATGCAGCAGCTCTACAAAGGCAAGGGAAAGTACCATCGGGAGAAATCGGCCAAGCGCATAATCGCCGAGGTGGAGAAGTTCCGCCGGGACAAGCAGATAGACTACGTCCGTTTTGTGGACGAGACCTTCATTCTGAATCGCGAGCGCCTGCGGGAGTTCTGTGAACTTTATCGGGAGATCCATCTGCCATTCTCGTTCAGCACCAGGCCCGAGACCGTGAGCGATGAGATGATGCGTTTGCTGGCCGGCGCCGGCGCCCGCGCCGTTTCTTTCGGGCTCGAGTCCGGCAACGAGCAGTATCGTCGCGAGATGCTCAACCGCAAGACCAAGCAGCAGGAAGTGATCAATGCGGTGGAGCTTGCCAAGAAGTACGACGTCAAGACGTTTGCCTTCGTGATGATCGGCCTGCCCAAGGAAAACCGAGCGCTGATCCAGGACACGCTGGAGCTCATCAACCTGTTAAAGCCCGACATCTTCCAGATAACGATCTTCTACCCGTTCGAAGGTACGCCATTCTACGACTATTGCATCAAGGAAGGCCTGATTGAGAAGGACCATGAGCGTTTGACCGAGATCTGGAAGGGCTCGGTTCTCAAGCAGCCCGGTTTGCCGAGCGATTATCTCGTACGGCTGCGTGAATTGATGCTGGCCTTCGGAACGCGCAGTAAGCGCTTATGGCCCCTCATGTATTTCCTGGAGAAGCATCCTCAGGCTTTCTGGGTGTGGCACACTTCAAGGAAGCTTGGCAGCAGGATCACGCTTGGGCACAGGAAACCAACCTGGATGAAAGCCTAGGGAGAAGAGCGTCAGCGGACCGTCACGGATGCCAATCAACAACATGGCTGAAAATATCGACCTGAAGATGCCGCGGAAAACAAGGAATTGACCGTTTGAGGCCTGGTGAAGATGGTGGGCCGTATGAAGAGGTTTCGCGGTATCAGTCAAAGATAAACGCCCTGCGCGCGTGTGATAGACTTTATTTTCAAAAAGGGCGGGGCGCACTGTCAAACCTCCCAGGAAACTTAAAGACACCGGTTGGCAAACTATTGAAAGATTCAGCTGTGCCCGGAAGCAAACCCGGGCAGCAAAAAGCGAAGATCGTCCTCCTGTTTCCTGCTCCCCTGGAAGATAGAGGTGGGTCCATGGAAGCCCCGCTGTCTATCCTGGCGCTGGCGGCCCCCCTCCATGCCTCCGGTTACGAGATGGTACTCCTCGATGAGCGCCTCCAGGAAGATCCGGAGCGGGCAGTGCTGGAAGCTGCCGACGGAGCCCTGTGTGTGGGTATCAGCACCATTACCGGCTACCAACTGAAACAGACCATTCGTTTCTCGTGGCTGCTCAAGGAGCACCATCCGGACATTCCCGTTATCTGGGGCGGTTATCATCCGTCTCTGCTGCCAGAGCAATGCGCCGCCGAGCCTTATGTCGATGCCGTTGTCAAGGGTCAGGGTGAGAGGACTTTCCAGGAGCTGATTTCGCGTCTGGAGGAAGGCAGGGATTTCGAGGGGGTAGCTGGCGCTGTTTATCGCAACGACGGCGGTGAAATCATCGTCAACTCCGACCGCCTCATGGAGGATATCAACAATTTTCCGGCGGCTCCGTACGAACTCCTCGACATGGAACGATTTTTCAAGATGAATGGCGGCCGCCGGGCATTGCAGTTCATCTCCAGCCAGGGTTGCCCCTATAAGTGCACTTTCTGCGTCGAACCCAAGGTGTTCGGCAAGTGGAGCGGCTTCACCGCCGTGCGGGTCGTGGACGAGGTCGAGGCTCTGGATAACCGCTACCATCTTGAGCACATCACTTTTTCCGACCCCAACCTGTTTGCCAATCGCAAGCGTATCGAGGAAATGTGCGCCCTGTGGAAGGAGCGTGGCCTCAAAATCACCTGGAGTGGCGCCGCCCGCGCCGACCAGGTATGCAAGGTCACGCCCGAGTTCGGTCAGTTGATGCGGGAGACGGGTTGCTCACAGATCGGCATCGGCATTGAGTCGGGCTCCCAGACCATCCTGGACCTGGTTGACAAGCGCTCGTCGCCAGAAAAAGCGATACTTTCCAACCAGGTGCTGGAAGAGGCCGGCGTACAGGGCTGCTACGCCTTCATGGTCGGCTTTCCCAAGGCGATGCCTGAGGCTAAAAACGAGATCTGGCAAACTCTAATGCTGATAAAGAAGCTGCGTCGGAATCATCCGGAAGTGATGACCGTTACCTTCTATGTGACCCCTTACCCGGGAACGCCAATATACGATCTTGCCGTGCGGCTAAATCTGCGGATGCCGGTCAAGACCGTGGAGTGGGCCGACTGGGAGTCGACCAGCATCAGTACTACCTGGATTACCGCCAGAGAAAAGGACCTGGTGGAGCGCTGCAACAATTTTTATTTCCCGTTTGCCTATCCTAACCGGCAGTTGCGCACCCATATGCGCCAGCTTAAGTGGAAGCTGGCTCTCTATCCTCTGCACTGGCTGGCGGTAGTCCGCTGCCGGTTGAACTTTTATCGCCTGCCGGTCGAATGGAGACTCATGCAAAAACTGGGGCGTGCCGGCAGGTTCCGGAAGATCGGATCGCAAATTGACGCGCTACGTGGTTACTAAAGAAAAGGTAATCTTGGCCTGAACAGGTAGGAGGAAAGGGAAAGTTGGGGGCATATGGACGCGGATTTATAACCGGAATGGCCGCCAGAAGGCAAAGGTTCATTCTTGCTGGACTGACTATGCTGGCACTAGCGGTGGCATTGGTTTGTGCGACCGCTGTCGCTGGCCATGGTTCGGGCGCCACGACTATAGGGAACGAAGGTGAAGCGGCGCCCGTGCAGCCTGCCGGCAAGGGCAAGATTTACGTCGATGATATAAAGCTGAACGCCGATTTTTCCCGCGAGACCCTTATTACCGGGGGTAGGCGCATGCCATTTGACAGCCTGCTGATCGCCGGGGGAGCACACCTGGACCCCGGTAAGGGGCTGGCTGTGTTCAAGGGCGGTGTCAACGAGATCATCGACCCCAGTTTCGAGGGGGCGGGCTGGGAACTCGGGCCCGGTGCCGCCATCGATGACAAGATAGTCAGCTTCGGCAAGCATTCCCTGCGCATCGACGGCGACGGCTCCAGCAGGCTGGTAGCCGAGCTCAAGCAGCCGGTCAAAGTGGTCTCTGGAGAGACCAGGACCCTGTCTCTGGACCACAACTACGACAAGGTGACCAGCGGCGACCTGCGCGTCGTCCTGAAGGCTATGGACGCAGGTGGGCAGGTCGTCGGTTCCCAGAATAGCACACTCGGGATGACCAGCCGGGGTTGGCAGCACACCGGCGGCTTTATCTATGATCTGCCGGAGGGAACTACTTCCTATACGGTGGAGATTTTCGCGGAAGGCCTGGTTGGCACCTCTTACCTGGACGCAATCATGTCAGAGCCTAAAGATTTTTTCACTCCCTACTTCGACGGCGACTCGGAAAATTGCAGGTGGGTCGACGCTGCCACTCCCCAGAATTTCACGGTTGACGCCAATCGCTTCAACCTGCACATGGCAATCAAGGGTCTATTTTACTGTATCATCATCATCCTCTTCATAGCGGCCAGTGCTTTTCTGGTCATCCAGGGACTTTATAAACACAATCACCGCCGCATGCTCTTGGGGGGGCTGATAATCCTGCCTATTGTGGCCATAGTCTTGATTGGCGTTGGCCTTATTCGCACCCCCCAGTGGGTACCGCATCAGCTGACCGTTGCCGGGTCGCATCTACAGCCAGACCATATGTATTACTACCGGATAAGCTCGGTAAATGCCGAGGGACGCGAGAGCTCCCCGTCCATCGAGAACCGGTTACGCCCCGGCTGGCTTGAGCGCCAGGCGATTCTACGGTGGGACAGGGACCCGGAGGCGGTCAAATACCGTATTTATCGTGGTGACAATACTTACGAACAGGATGCTTTTTACGAGGTGGACGGTGACACCAGCTATTTTGCTGATCTGGGGGATAAGCCACAACCGGGGCAACCACTCCTCGAGCTCGGCGCCGATAGCGCCGCCCCGCATGCATCGCGTTCGCTCAGGCCCGATCCCGACGTCAGGATCAGCAACTCCAAGATAGGTCTTGATATGGCGACCGATTTCTGGGTCACCGGCGAAGTCGAATTTGATTTTTCCAGCGACAAACCATTCAAGCCTGCCTCCATGTTTGAGATCGGTAACCCGGACAAGGAAAACGGGCTAGCTGTTTCCATCAGGTACTTTCCCAAGTGGGGCGACGAATTCGCGAAAGTCCTGCTCATCAAGTACAGGGGCCGGAGCGATTACGACTATGCTTACGAACAGCTGCCGCCGATTCACCCTGGTTCGGTTATCAGATACGCGACCGCCGTCCTGTATCAGCCCCAGGGAGGTTTGTCCGCCGGTGCGCACCTGTGGTATAGGATTGATAACGGCGAAGTTCACCACATTTCTTTCGAGAGCCCGGATGTGCTGGCGGAGTGGCCGCTGATCGTCATTTCCAAGCGGTATTTCTATGACGACTTCGGCAATAACAGCATTTGCCGGAGCTTTGCCATCATCCAGGGAAAGCTGGACGAGGGCCTGGTGGATAAAATTATGGGTCCAGGGACGGTCCCGGAGCAGCTGGGCGAAATGGCTACACCCGCCTCGAGGCAATGATTGGATTCGGCAGTTAACACGATGGACGAGGAAAAGTTTGAGTAACAAAGTCACACTGGTATTCCCGCGCCTGCGCCGCGAGAGCAACGTCTGGGCCCCCCTGCCGCTGCAGGCGGTGGCGGCGCCGCTGCTCGCTGACGGTTTCGAGGTCAGGCTGGTGGACGGGCGGGTCATCCACCCTCACATGCCCGACATCATCGAGGCGGCGGGCGGCGTCCTGTACGTGGGGCTCTCGGTAATGACCGGCTTCCAGATCCGCGATGCCGTCCTCATCTCCAAGACCCTCAAGGATGTGTATCCGGAGCTGCCCATCGTCTGGGGTGGCTACCACGCCAGCATGCTCCCGGAGCAGACCCTGGCAGAGGACTATATTGACATAATCGTGCGCGGACAGGGGCAGCTGGCGGCGCTGGAACTGGCCCGGCGCCTGGCCGCCGACGCAGGGGCCGACCTCGACGGCATCCCCGGCGTTTGCTACAAGCGCGCTGACAGCGAGATGGTCATCGCCGAGCACCCGGCGCTGGTGGATATCGAACAGTTCCCGCCCACGCCCTACGACGACATCCTCGACATGAAGAAGTACATGGTGCCGGACCTGGGCCGGCGCACGATGAAATATTTCTCCTCCCAGGGATGCCCCTTCGGCTGCGGTTTCTGCGCCGAGACCTCCATGTACGGGCGCGGCTGGGTCGGGTTCCCGCCGGAGCGGGTGGTCGATGACCTGGAACATCTGGTCAAGAAGTACCGGGTGGACGGCTTCGATTTCGCCGACACCAATTTTTTCGTGAGCAAAAAGCGAGTGCGGGCCATTTG
>CAZJQY010000033.1:0-7886 GCA_964548095.1 uncultured archaeon | reverse complement strand
CCCCACAATAAACAGAAGGAAATACAACACAGGCTTAATTACGCAAAAAGTCTAACCATGATGAGGATAACCACAACCGTCAGGCCGACGTGCAGTGATGGAATAAGAAACCAAGGCGAGGAGGAGGCGGACTGCGGCGGACCATGCAGGCCCTGCGCAAAGTCTTCAGAGGACGTGGTTGCGTGCCTCTCATCGAAAGTGACGGCCCTCTATATGCGAGACGACAACGTATGCATCCAGTGTAAAGCAATCAGAAACTACTTCGGCAGTTCAATCGCCCGCATAAACATTGTCGACTGTGATGAGGAAGACAATGAGGAAGAGTGCGAGGACATGCTGCAGGAGGCTAAAGATCAGGGTAAACTCCGAGGCTACCCCACATGGAATCTATACGGTGAGCTTTACCCTGCCGCCGGAGTGGAAAAAATAAAGGCGTTGAGCGGTTGCCTGTAGTTCACCCGAAAGTCAATATCCTGTCCGACTCCTCGACCATTTTCATGAGGTCTGCCATGCTCGATATGGGGCAGACGTTTGAGCCTTCTTTATGTCTTAGGGTGAGGCACGTTCCGCAGGCTAGTATTTCGCCGCCGAATTCGAGATAAGAGTTCAGGTGTTTTTTGATGTCGAATTTTCCGCCTTCGATGTTCTCAAGCTCCACGCCAGAGCCGAGGAGGAACGTCTTTACTTCGTGTTTGTTCCCCAATGCCATCACCCCAAAGCGCAGCGCGTTAAATGCCGTCTCAGCATCGTTTGTATTCAACACAACACCGATTTTCATTTATGTCACCTCACTGTATGTCTCTCTTCATTCCTTCAAATTCTTTTTTTGTGATTTCTCCTCTAGCATACCTTCCCTTGAGTATTGCCATGGAGTCTGAGCCGTCTTTTTTGCTTCCTTGGGAGGCGTTTATTAAACTCACCGCAACCCAGATGACTGCTCCCCAAAAGATGAGCATGAAGATTAACCCGAAGCCCATGCCGGCTCCCATCATGCCGTAGCCTCCCATACCTAATCCTCCGAGAACGATGGCTAAGGCTACTACTCCAACAAGCGCCCACACCACAGTGTTCTTATTTTCATTCATTATTGACCACCTCACGCAAGCTCATTCCTCATCTCCTCAAACTGTTTTTTGTTTAACTCGCCTCTGGCGTACCTCATTTTAAGCGCGTCTACTGGCGATTCCTTGCTTGTTTTCCCGGAGACTTTCCTGTACAGCCAGACGACCGATGAAATGAGTCCCGCGAGGGCCAGAAACCAGAAAACGAATGTCGTCAGGTTCCGGGGGCCCCAAAAACCGTAGTTCCCGCCGTAACCCCCCATCATCGCCTCTATCATCCCGGGCATCATGTAGCCGCCCATCATGCCGCCCGAGTAATCTGAGACGTACGCATTCCTGTCGCAGCCGCTTAAACGCTTTCCCATCACAACATGCATCTGCTCTTCGCCTTCCTCGCCCATCATCTGCGTCATCCGCTGGTTCATGAGCGCGTGAGATTCTCCAGTAGTCTGCCCCATGAAATACTCGCCAAGAGCCTGAAACTGCCCCTCACTAAGCTCGCCGCATGAAAGCCCCCCACTCTTTAGTTGCTCCCAGACTTCCTCGCCCTCTTTTTCCTCCTGCTGAGTGTGCTCTATCACCTCATCGCTAACCTGCTGCGCTTGTTGTCCCCCCATCATGCCGCGCCGGCCCATCATCCACTGGCCGCTGGCCGACGCAATCAACAGCAAGACAATACCCACCGCAAAAAGAATTTTCCTCATACCTCACACCCCTTATTTATTGTTTTTAATGTTTTCGACGAACTTCTGGTTTTGCACCAGCTGCTCCAGCAGAACCTCCCGCATTATGTCGCAGGCTTTCACGACCTTGGGGTTAACCAGACGATAGTACACTCTAGTCCCCTCCCTCCTTGTCTCAACGATTCTTTTCCCCCTCATCAACGCCAGATGCTGCGACAGATTAGCCTTCCGTATCTTCATCTTGGATGCCAGCTCATCCACGGACTTCTCCCCCTCCCGGAGCAGGTTTATCACTTCTATGCGTTTCGGATTAGCCAAGGTCTTGCAGACTTCCGCGTGCAGTTCGTAGATTTTTTTGCCCATGCCATTACCTCATATGCTTTTCAACACCTTCGCCAAGGATTCACCTCCAACGTGAATCTTGAACTCGATGAAGTAGCCGAATGGCGTTGAGCTGGCTTGAAATCCTTTTTCGTTGAGTTTTGAGTTGAGTTTTTCTATCGTCTTCCTGGCGAAGGAAACGTTGGACTTGCTTTCAGATAGGTGAGCGAAGGAGTGGAGTACTATCCTCGTCTTCCCGACTTTCCTCGCGAGCCATGATATGTTGCCGACAGCATCCTTAAGCACGGTTTCTGCTCTGTCTTCGTCTTCTCTTTCAGACTGCAGGAACACCACAATGGAGTCCTTAGTCGTCTTGTCCTCGTTGATTGTCTCCGCGCTCTCAACCGTCTTCACGAACGTCCTGTACCAGAACTCCGGCGAGTCAAACATCAATAGTTTCATTATTTCGAAATATGGAATATATGGCATACAGATATAAAAGCACTGCAGTATCCGGATGGAAACCTGCCTTACCCCGGAGAGACAACAGCGCGCTCCAATCTCATTAACTCCCCTGCTATCATCTCCTCCACCCTCCTCACTTCACAAGCCTTCCTTGAGGCATTTTTCCCCGCAACCTCCTGGAATTAACCCAGCCTCACGACTCTTACGCCAGCAATACCCTCCACTTGCCCGGATACGTTACATGGCACACCCAAGTCAACAAAAAGTATTTTCCTGCCAGCCGGCACCATCTCAGGCCGTATTATAGTGTGCGGCGCGCTCGTTACCGTAAAAACGACCGAAGCCTCTTTGAGGAACTCAGGAAGCCTCCTGTAGTCTGCGACGACGCCATCAACCTTACGCGCGAGCCCCTCAGCCCGCTCCTTTCTCCTGTTCGCAAGAAAAATCTGCTTCACCCCCCGGTTCTTGAGCGCGCACGCCACCTTAGAGCCCATGACTCCGGAGCCGACAACCAAAACCTCGCCGGCTTCGTAGTCCTTTTGCTCGAGGACGTATTCGACGGCAAGGGATGCCACCGACGTCCTGCCCTCACCAATCCGCGTCTTCGCCCTCACACTCCTTCCAAGCCGCACCGCCGACTCAACGACAGAAGAAAGCTCACCCGAACAGTGGCCTTCTGAGAGAGCAGTATGATACGCTCTCCTCACCTGCCCCAGTATCTCATTCTCGCCCAAGAGCATGCTGTCCAGTCCGCAGGCTACTCTGAGGAGGTGGCGTATTGCGTTGACGCCGCTTACTTTTTTGAACCCCTCTAAATCCGCCTCATTTGTCGAATAAAGTTCCGCCCTGTTGCACGTGTTGAGCAGAACATAGTCGCTAAGGTTGTTGCCTGCGTAATCCGATAGTCGCCTGCTTTTGCCGCCTAAGCCGCCTACTCCAACATCCCGAAACGTCACATGAAGGCTGTATATCATCTCAGTCTGGAAAGCTCTGATATTAGTGGTTTCTCAGGCATGAAGTCGACGTGTAGGCCGCATTTTTTTGCGGTGGCCGCGGTTTTTGGGCCGATTACCACAATGGTTTTGGAGTTCAGGAGCCTTACCGGCGCAAGAGCGCACAGCGTGTTGAGCACTTCAGAGCTTGTTATAACTAGCGCGTCTGTTTCTGCCACAAGCTTCCGCAGGCCGGGGGCTTTCTTCTTGTAGTGTGCGTCGTAGGCGTAGACTTTTTTGTAGCCTTCTACTTTCGTCCGCGGTGAGCAGTAGACTGCGACGTCTTTTTTGTCGTATTTTTTGAGGTACTCCATAAGGCCTGTCGAGGACTGTTGTTTGGGCACGTGCGCTTTTATGCCGAACTTCGCAAGCGCTTCTGCGGTTCTTTCCCCGATGGCAACGAATTTTCCGGAAATCCTGTGTTGGCTTAAGACTGACTCCACGGCGTTCGGGCTTGTGAAGGCGAAGACCTTCGCCTTAGGCTTCCGCACTCTGCGGTGTTTGACTGTGTAGAGCGGGTAGTTCGCGACTTTGAATCCTTCAAGTTTCTTGATTGTCTCCTCCTCACGGTCCTTCTGCCTGAACGTGAGGACACTGTTAGCGTAAAGCCTTCTTTTGACAGGTGAGACGACAAACAGCGCCGGCGGAGAAACCTCCGCTTCCTGCGCCAGAGAGACGATGTTTCCAAGGCTTCCGCCTATTACCATGTAATTTTTCCTGCCGGCGTTTTCAACCAGCATACAATACGCCTTCTTTTTTCGTTTTCGCACGGAAGCAACAATCTTTTCAAGGTTTCCCACGGGCATATAGAACACAAGCGTGTCAGCGTCAAGGCCCGTATAGTTGGATGAATCCTGCGCCCGGCTTCCTGTGATGAACGAAACCGACGAAGACTTCTGACGCATTGTTAACGGTATGCCGAGTTCGCTCAAAACCTGAAACGCGCTTATTCCGGGGATGACGGAAACGTCAACGCCTCTGCTTCGCAGGTAATCATATTCCTCAAAACCTCGCGCGAAGAGGAATGAGTCCCCTCCCTTAAGGCGCGCAACCGTTCTGCCGTCTTTTGCATGACGGTAGAGGAGCCTGTTTATCCTCTCCTGCTTGCCGCTTTCGCCCTTCCCTTTGCCGACGTAAATCTTCCTGCCTCTGGAAATATCCAGAATGTCTTTGTCGGCCAGCCGGTCATAAAGGATTACGTCGCTTTCCTTAAGGGCCCTGACACCCTCGAGGGTGAGATGTCTTTTTGCAGTCCCGCAGCCAACTAAAAACACTCGCCCTGCCGTCATAGGTTCTCCCTCTTCCACGCATCAATCGCAGACCTTATTTCACCGGCACTTCCCTCAAAGGCGGGCATAATCCTCACACCATCTGAAAAAAACAGGCCTGTGAGGCGATAAGAGCCGCCCCCTAATCCTTTGCAGTATGCTCCGACGGGGTTCCTGCATGCCCCCAAATCTTTTATGAAAAAGCGTTCGAGCGTGCAGGCAGGCATGTTCGCTTTGATTTCTCGGGGGATTGATAGCGGGAAACCTTTTCGGGTGACGACCGCAATAGCCCCCTGCCCCGCAGCGGGAACCATCTCTTCCACTTCAAAGACCTGTGTCGCCCTTTCATCTAAGCCAAGCCTGTCAAGAGCGCACTTCGCGGTGATTATTGCGTCATACTCACCCAAACCGAGCTTCTCCAATCGCGTCGGGACGTTACCCCGCAGCGGCTTCACCCTCAAATCTCCTCTCAGATTAAGCAGTTCCGCTTTCCTCCTCTCGCTGCTCGCGCCAACTACCGCACCCTCCGGCAGCTCCGCAAGCACCCCTTTATTCGACACAAGACAATCCCTCGAGTCGTCGCGCTCGACAACACACGCTATCTTAAGCGCGTCCGGGAAGTCTTCGACTGGGATGTCCTTCAGGCTGTGTACCGCAAGGTCGATGTCTCCCGCAAGCAGCGCCTCGTCGAGCTCGCGCGTGAACGCCCTGCCGCCAAGCTCCTTGAGCGCCTTGCGCGAGGTGTCGGCCTTCGTCTTCACGGCGACGACATCCCCCTCAATCCCAAGTATTCGTATGGCAGTGGCTGCCTGAATCAGGGCGAGCCTGCTCCCCCGTGAACCGACATTCAACGTCATTTCAGGTACTCCGAAACATCGAGCGCGGCATAGGAGATGATGTAGTCGGCGCCAGCCCGCTTAATAGATGCGAGGCTCTCATGGAAGACCGCAGGGTCTCCTAAGGCGCGCAATGAGACGTATTCGCCGCTCACCTGGTAGGCGGCGACCGGCACGCTGACCCTCTTCTTGGCGTAAGCCACGACGTCCAAGTAAGGCATCGCAGGCTTTACTATGACTGCGTCAGCCCCCTCAGAGACCTCCGCCTCAATGCGCGAGAGCGCAGCCTCCCTGTCCTCAACCTTAAGCTGGTAGAGGCGCAAACCTCCCGCATACGACGACTCGACGGCATCCCTGAAGGGCGCGTAGAATGAGGACGCGAACTTTGCGGAGTAGCTCATAATCTTTACCGAGGAAAACCCGTGCGCGTTTAAGGCGTTTCGAATCGCAGTCACCTGCCCGTCTAGAACCGCGCTCGGCGCAACGTAATCCGCGCCCGCGCGGGCATAGGATGCGGCGATGTCAGCGAGCGCGGCCTTCGACTCTCCCTCGTCCGCTATCCCGTCCGAGATGATTCTGCACTCTCCGTGCGGCGTGTACTGGCACAGGCACACGTCCGCGAAGACGGTGAAGCTCTCACCCTTCAGGCGCCTTATTGCCGCCTGCACGATGCCGTCGTCCGACCGGGCGGATGATGCCTCATCGTCTTTTACTTTGGGGATGCCGAACAGCAGGACGTTTCTTATCCCGCAGGCTGAAAGCCTTGGATATAAGCCTCCAAGACTCTTAAGGCCGTACCTGTACTGTCCGGGCATCGAAGCAATCGCCTCTTTTTTCGATAAGCCCTCCTTGACGAAGACCGGGTAAATCAGGTCACTTGCGCGCAAACTCATCTTCAATCCGCCTCTTTACCTTATGCAGAAGCTTCGGGTTTTCGCCGAAGGTGGTGTAGGCGA
The DNA here is from genome assembly GCA_964548095.1 of uncultured archaeon. Taxonomy (GTDB): domain Archaea; phylum Altiarchaeota; class Altiarchaeia; order IMC4; family SCGC-AAA252-I15; genus SCGC-AAA252-I15. The sequence goes on along the minus strand of CAZJQY010000033.1, from coordinate 1,304 downwards.
GCGTGTGCCCGCAGACCAGAGCGGTCATTGGGAAGACGACGTCGCCTTTAGTATGGTCGTCGGCGCAGCAGACGAGCACACCTGCCTCCAGTGCTGCGCGGGTTATGGTTTCGTTTGCGTCTGGGTCGTCGGTTGCCGCAATCACGAGGAACGCCTCCCGGATATCGCCGAGGTGTTCTTCAGCTTCGGCAGCGACCAACGTCGCGCCAGACGCCTTCAGTTCCTCACTGAATTCCTTCGAGACGACGGTCACCTTCGCCCCAGCATCCAGCAGGTATTTTGTCCGGCGGGCTCCGACCGAGCCGCCTCCGAAAACAAGGACCGTTTTGTCCGAGAAGTCGATGAAGAGCGGGTAGTACATCGTTTCAGGCGGAATGTGGTTCGTAGCGCTTTTGGAGGGTGAAGTTGTTGTCGAGGAGGCGGTAGGACTCTCTGACGTCTGCGATCAACGCTTCCGCGTACGCCAGAACCTCCTTCCTGCGCGGTTTGCTTGCGCTTCCTCCGAGCTCACGGTATACGCCGGCCACGTCCTTGAATGCCAGGGAGCAGGCTCCAGCCTCGATGAGTTCTTTCGCGAATCCGTTGAATGATTCTTCTGGGCTCTTGGGGTCTATGCCCTTGACGACGAGGAGGGCCCGCGCCGCGTAGTGGAGCGCGTTCTTGAGGGGTGTTTCTTCGAGTGTTTCGCGGGCTTTCGCAATGTTTTCTTCGGCGTCGGCTAAGTCTGCTTCGATGATTTCCATGATGCCTGCCCCGCATTCGGCGGAGCCTATTCCTGCGAGAGTGAAGTCTTCGGTTTTGCCCCAGTCGCGGAAAAAACTCGGGTCTTCGCTGTAGGAGGGGACAGAGGCATAACGTGTGATAGCCTCTTTCATGTCATCGACTCCCTTGCTCTCAAGGTACTCGTAGGCGTCATGGTAGGAGGCCATCTTCTCAGCGGCCTTCACTAGGAAGTCTCTCAGGGCTGCGGGCGTTGTCCTCGCCGGCACGGAGTCGACCACCTCGTTAAACCGTGTCTTCCCCTCCTCGACTCGCCCGCCAAGCGAAATCTTGTAGTAGGGGGCCATCCGCCCCTCAATCCGCTTCGTCATACCAACGACGCCGACAGCGCCGATGGGCGCGTGACCGCATGAGTTGGGGCACCCGTTCACGTTTATTGAGACGTCCGCGAGCTTATCGATTGCGTCAGCATCAAGCGATGCCTCAAGCTCCCGTATGAGCTCCTTTGACATGGCCTTGGAGTCGCATATCCCGAGGTTGCAGGTTGATGCGCCGGCGCAGCAGACAACATCCAGTGCCGTCGA
>CAZJQY010000032.1:0-7901 GCA_964548095.1 uncultured archaeon | reverse complement strand
CCTTGGGGAGGTAGATTTGTGTGTTCGCCTGCCGTATCGGGAGGTCCGTCTTTGCGAGGGGGACGCTTATCACGTCCAGAGGCTTGATTTTCCCGCGCGTTGTGAAGTAGACGACCTCAAGGGTGCCGTACTGCGTCTTCGGGAGGGCAAGCAAAAGTTTTCCTTCGGCTGTGAGCTTGACGGGTGCGCGCTCTGTTGAGGCGTACAGTGGGTCGCCGGGGGCGTCCACTTCAATGTAGTCTACGCCCGTGTTCGCGTAACTGTAAGTGAGTTCCCCCAAAACTGAGCCTTTCTCGGTGACTGCAATCGTGTTCGTCGCGTAGTTTACCGCGGCCGCAAGCGATGGTAGCATATCAAGTTTCTTCACGGTCACATAGAGTATGTCCTCTCTTCCCGCGAGAAACGCCCGCGCATTAGAGTACTGTGGGCTAATCGGAGACTCGGAGACGTCTACTTCCTGCGCGCTCGTCGACACGGAAATCTTCTTCTCCGGGTCGGACTCGACGACGACCTTGTGGCGGTCCTGGGGGAGGGGAACCCACAGGGCCTGGGACGAGAACACGCCCCGGACCGAGACCGAGGCGGTAGAGCCTTCAAGGTCCAGGAGGAGTCTGTCGCCCTTCTGCTCCCACTTGGCAGCGCCCGCAACCTGCGACGCATGCTCCCCGTTTGGGAGTTCTATCGTGTAGCTTCCGAGGCTTTCCCCGAAGCTTTTGAAGTTCAGCTGATACAGGAACTCGTCACGCTCTCCGAAGCTGAACCTGAAGGAGCCGTCGACGAGCAGTGCCGACTTCGCAGCCCGCTGGAGGAGGGCTGTGGCATTCACCAAACCATAGCGGTCGCCGTCGACAGCATAGCCGTTCTTGAGCTTGAAGGAAAGTTCGCTTATGGGTCCTCTGGCCGTCAGGCGCACCTGCCCGGGAGTCCGGACCAGAAGTTTCCCGGTGAAGCTGAATGCGCCCTCAGGGACTATAAAATAGTATCCGTCGCGGTCGAAGGACACTGTCGTCTTCCTCCCGTTGACGGTGACGTCTTTCACGAGGATGTCTGCCACGGGCCCGAACAGGTAGACGCGCACGTCCCTCCCCGAGAGAATCACGCCTTCGCCGGAAAGCTCCAGGCTGTTTGTCGCAAGGTCGCCGGAGACGAGGACTTTCTCAAGCGCATACGATTTTTCCTCGCTCGCGTTCAGGAGGAAAACCTGCGAGTCGTTTATGACGATAACCTGCGTTGCCGCCGAAAAAGAAGCGGCCAACAGCATCAACACAAGCCCGAGAAAAATGTTCCGAGACCTCATAGAAACATCGCAATCTCTCCCCTTTAGAATACAGTAAAACATTATTATCACCTCGTAGATTGCGCGTATCAAAAACTGGCGACTTTAGTCGCCAGTTTTTTATACCACCGATTTATTTACAGATTACGATACATTACCTAATAAAACGGCAGGATTTGTTTCGGCGTAAACCAAAATGAAATTCGGGTTCTTAGGCGCAGGCCGGATGGGCTCCGCGTTAGTCCGGGCCCTCATAGAAAAGAACGCCGTCACCGCGAAAGACGTCATCATAAGCGACATCTCCGAGGAGCGGCTCATCGAGCTAGGAAGTCTCGGCGTTGCGACGACTCGCGACAACCGAAACCTCACATCAAAGTCGGACGTAGTCTTCCTGTGCGTGAAGCCTCAGTTGATGGCCGCCGTCTTGGACGAGATTGCTCCCGCCTGCTCTGGGAAGCTTGTCGTCTCCATTGCAGCGGGCGTGTCGACGAAGTACGTCGAGAAAAAGCTTTCCGGCGCCCGCGTCATCCGCGTCATGCCGAACACCCCGGCGCTTGTCGGAGAGCTTGCGGCCGGCTTCTGCCTCGGAAAGACCGCTGGCAGGAGCGACGGCGAACTTGTGGGGGGACTCCTCTCTTCTTTGGGTGTTGCCGTTGTAGTCCAGGAGAAGCTCATGGACGCGGTGACCGGGCTTTCAGGAAGCGGGCCGGCATACTATTACTACATAATAGATGCGCTCGCGCGGGCGGGAGTCCGGCAGGGTCTGTCGGAGCAGGACGCGCTCGCGCTTGCGGCGAAGACTGCGAAGGGCGCAGCCGAGATGGTTCTTGCATCAGGGAAAAACCCGAAGGAGCTGATTGAGATGGTCTGTTCGCCGGGTGGGACGACAATCGAGGGCATGCGGGTTCTAGAGGCATCCGACATACGAGGCGTCCTCGAGAAGACGGTCGCCGCAGCAACCGAAAAAGCGAGGAAGCTCTCGCAGTGACCTCCCTTAGGTCTTGCAGGAGTACACCGTCACGTTCGTGAATTGTGCGGCCGTCGGGCAGTCCATGCTATCGAGCGTCTTGTTTCTGTAGTATGCGCTGTCCTCGCCGTCGCGTACAATCACGTATGCGGACTGCGTGAGGAGGTCTCTCTCGTAAGACTCGACTCCGGGCGGGCATATACCCCGGGAGGCGGCAGCCTCTGTGCCGCGGTAGCGCCCAACGCCCACGTCCGTTATGTTCAGGACGTCTTCAGTGAGCTGCCTGCCCGAGAAGAACGAGACGATGTGGGCGGTCGCGAAGGTGCCGGTGATAGTCTCTGAGGCGTTGGTGTGGTCTCGTATGAAGGAGCTCACTCCTTCTACTGTCGTTGCGTTCTCGGAGTCAGTCATGAGTCCGAAGTAGGTTGCGCTCACACACGTCATGATGATGCCGATTGCCAGCGCGCGGAGGTGGCTTTTGTTGAGCGCTCCTGCGAGTTTGCCTGCGAGCGCTGCGGCCGCTGGTATGAAGTAGAGGGCGTAGACGGCGGGGAGGAAATCCTTGTAGGTGGGTATGGCGAGGATGAGAGGTGCTCCCGCGAGCCACAGGCTGAAGAAGAGGTCTGCGTCGGCGTCCTTGGGCATTTCGGGGAGCGGCTCCTTCATGAGCGTGTGTTTGTTCGCAAACACGAAGAGGGGGAAGAGGAGGATGAGGGGGTAAATCAGGATGCTTTTCCCCAGTCCGAGAGCCTTTTCCCAGACTCCGATGTCTACTTCAGCCTTATTTTCATGCACCTTGAGCAGGAGGTAGGGGAACGACTGCGGCGACAGGTGATAGTAAAACGAGAACAACGGGACTGTGACTGCGAGGAATCCGAGAAGGTACGCTAGGGCGTACCATGCGCCCTTCCTTCTGATGCAGAGGAAGGCGAGGCCGACGAAAACCAGGAATACTCCGAACAGCCGGTATCCTGTTGCCAGCCCAACGCACACGCCAGCGAGCGTCATCCTCCCGGGTCTTTCCTCTTTTACTGCCGCAAGGAACAGGTAGGAGGCAAGCACCGAAAAAAAGATTAGCTCCGCGTACAGCATGGGGTTGCTCCCGTAGAAGATTACAAACGGTGTGGTGGCATAGGCGAAGGTCGTGTATAATGCGGCGTTAGTTCCGTAATACTTCCTGCTCAAGACAAATAGCAGGGGGATGGTTGCAAGAGAGAGCACCATTGGCGTAAGCTTCGCCTGAGCCAGCCCAACACCAATCATCCTGAATACGAACGACGTGACGAGAGGATACAGGGGCGGGTGGACGAAGCTTATCCTGTCGTATACCCTGAAGTCACGGTACGCTTCTCCCGCAACATAGATGTAATACTCCTCGTCAGTTGCTTGGACGACTGAGAGCGAGAACAGGCGGGGGACGGCGCCCAGGAGGATGACGAGGAGCAGGTAGGCGGCAGCATGCTTGCCAGTTATCCTCTCGGGTATAAACGGCGCTCCAGCCCTCTTCAGGCTTTTCACGAGTGAAGCTCCGACGACGACCCAGCTTAAGAGGACGACAGACCCCATAAGATGGCACAGGCGAATCATAGCGTCCTAAACTATTGTCCGCAGCCGGAAAAAAACAACATCCTTTCGGCTTCCGCCGAACAAAAACACCTGTTTTTAAATAATTCCCCAACACATACGTTACCATGGCGCGAAGGCATCTCGTCCTCATCATTGCGGCAGTGCTCATCATCTCGGCGGCATTCGCCGTAGACCTCCTCAAGAAGCCGCTCATAATCGACGAAAAGCCGCTGGAAACTGAAGTAACGGTCTACAACCAGGACTTCGGCGTCGTGAAAGAGTACCGGAACAAGTACCTCGCAAGCGGCGTAAACAGAGTACTCTACGAGGGCGTCGCCGGAAACATAGACCCGACGAGCGTGAAACTTACCGCAGTCGACGGCACCGTCTCGGTGCTCGAGCAGAACTTCCAGTATGATCTGGTGAGCAAGGAAAAAATCCTCGAGAAATACGTCGGCAAAAACATCACAGCCTACCTCATATACGGGGACAAGAAAGAGCTCGTCGAAGGCGAGCTACTCTCCTCGAGGGGAGGGGAGCTCATCCTCCGGGACGGGGACGGCCGAATCCAGACTCTATACTCGTCTAATCTTCTTTTGCCTGAGCTTCCCGAAGGCTTGATTCTGAAGCCCACACTAGAGTGGCTGGTCGACTCCTCAGAAGAGAAGAATCAGACGCTTGAGCTTTCCTACATCACCTCAGGGCTTACGTGGCGCTCAGACTACGTCGTGGTCGTCGCCAAAGACGACGCAAGCCTTGACTTGAACGGGTGGGTGACGGTCACCAACAACGCTGGCGCGACCTTCTATGACACGGCCCTAAAGCTTGTCGCAGGAGACGTACGAAGGGTGACGGCTGCAGTGCCAAGCGGGGGAACATACGAGCTTGCCTATGAGCGTAAGGCGGTTTCCGCCCCCCAGTTTGCCGAAGAAGGCTTATTTGAGTACCACCTCTACGACCTGCAACGGAAGACCACCCTTAAAGACAACGAGCAGAAGCAGATTAGCCTCCTTGAGGCTGCCGGTGTTTCCGCGGAGAAGGAGTTCGTCTACGAGAACAACCGCTGGTACACATCGTCCAACAAAGTGAACGTGAAGCTAAACTTCAACAACACGAAAGCCAACAACCTGGGCGTTCCACTACCCAAAGGCATCGTCCGCGTCTTCAAAAAAGACAGCGAAGGCAAACTCCAGTTCATAGGCGAAGACTCAATCGACCACACGCCAAAAGACGAGACCCTGCGCCTCTACCTTGGCGACGCTTTTGATGTGACCGGCGAGCGCAAGCAGATGGATTTCAACGACCTCGGCGGCTACTACGAGTACGAGTGGGAGGTCACGCTCAAAAACCACAAGGACGAAGACATCACCGTAACCGTGCTTGAGAACACGGGCGGCGACTGGGAAATCAAAAAAGAAACCCACCCCCACATCAAAGAATCCAACAACAAAATCAAGTGGAGAATACCAGTCAAAGCAAACGGAGAAACCAAGCTCACATACACCATAAGATACAAGAAGTGGGCGTAACAGGCTTAACTGAGTTTACTTGAGCTTGATGATTAAGGCTTCTTCGTCGCAGTTCTCGAATTTCGTGCAGCGTATGCATTCGCCCCAGATTTTTTGGGGGAGCTTCTCCTTTTTTATGGTCTTGAAGCCGAGTTTTTTGAAGAATTCGGGTTTCGTGGTGAGCGTGAAGACTTTCGGCATTCCGAGTTCGCGGGCTTCCTCGAGTGCCGCCTTAACCAGCGTCGACCCCACTCCCCTCCCCGTGTGACTTTCCTCTACTGCGAGCGACTTTATTTCGGCGAGGTCGCTCCACGTTATGTAGAGGGCGCAGCAGCCGACGACTTTCCCGTCTTTTAGGTATACGAGGAAGCTTCTAAGGTGCTCGTATATTTCCGAGAGCGAGCGGGGGAGCATCTCCCCCCTCTTCGCGTAGTAGTCGACGAGCTCTTTTATGTGCGGGACGTCTGACGTCCCGGCCTTCTCTATTGTCACCTTAAGCTATTTGTCGTTTCGCAGATAAAATGACGAGTTTCTCGAAGAAGAGCTTTTTCTCGGCGACGGATTGGGCGCGGAAACCTTCCTCGGCGAACTTTTTTATTATGAAGGCTGGTTCGTTCAGCGAGGATGCGAGCAGGAATATCCTCCCGTCAGGCTTAAGATGCCCGCCAACCTCTTTTATGAACGCTTCGATGAGGGCCCTCCCCATTGCGCCGCCGTCCACCGCCTCATCTTTAACGCTCCTTCCCGGCAGGTACGGGGGGTTGAAGGCTATGGCGTCGAATTTTCCCGACACGTTTTCGAAGAGGTTGCTTACCCGGAATTCCGCGTTTCTGATTCCGTTCCGCTTCGCGTTCTTGCGCGCGCACGCGACTGCTTCCGGGTTCACGTCGACGCCGATAACGTGGGCGGCTTTTTCTGCGGCGGCTAGCGCGATGATGCCTGAGCCGGTTCCAACGTCCAAGACTTTGTCTCCTTTGCGAACCAAAAGATTATCTGCGAGGAGGAAGGAGTCTTCAGCGGGCTCGTAGACTGTTTCGCTAACTTCAAGATGCAGGTTACGGTAGTACCTCATGTTTTCCCCCTCTTCTTGGAACGGAAGACCTCTTGTTCTTCTGGTGCTTTTGAGTTTGGCTTGTATCCTGGAATCCAGTCGCCAGGCATGGAACCTATCCTGCCAGTTGCATGATCGTTATTGCTTCATCCACAGGCTCTGGAATGTCGCTTGATATGTTCATCCCCTTCAACTGCTCATCTCTTTTTTTACCTGTATCCCTCAAAGTCCTTGGGTTTCCCTTCTTTCCGGTACTTGTTGTATTTTGATACTGAATCTGCCAGTTCAGGAAAGAATGTGTTGAATTTTTTGCTGAATTTCATGTTATCGACCATAGTGTACCATTCACTTAGCGAGGATTTCGTTTTTGCTATCGCGTTCTCGAAATCCTCTATTGTCAGGTTTCTTTTTTCCCCCGTTTTTATGGTTTCTTTCCACGGGATCTCGGCGGCTGTATCACAGATCTCGGTGATATCGGAGCTTCCATACCATTCGGTTTTCGATGCGAGTTTTTCAAAGTCGATTTCCTGTTGTATGGGAAGTCCTGTGGTGTATATTCTAAACAATTCTTTGCGTGTTTCATGGTCTGGTGGTGGGACGAATACGGATTCGCTGAATCGTCCGGGTCTTTTGAGTGATGGATCCACCTCCCACGGAGCGTTTGTCGCGCCGATGACGAAGACGTTCTCATTCGATGATACGCCGTCAAGCTCGTTTAAGAGAGTGTCCGTTATAAATTGCCTCCATTTGCTGGCGCCGTCCCCGACGTCCTGGCGTTTCATGCCTAAGGCGTCTATCTCATCGAAAAACAAGATCACGCCCCCGAGTTTCTTAGCCTGTTCTCTCGCGTCCTCGAAAACCGCGTGAATGTTGTCTTCTGTTTGCCCAGCCCATCTTCCGATGAGGTTTCCGCAGCTTGCGTTTATGAGCGGCCATCCGATTTCGCCTGCTATGGCCTGTGCGATGTATGTTTTTCCGCATCCTGGGGGGCCGTAGATGAGCACGCCTGACCCGACTCGTTGCTTGTATGTTTCCGCCAGTTCCCTGTGTTGCATCGGGTATATCACTTCAGTTCTGAGGGTTTCCTTCAGGTCGTGCAGTCCCGCAACGTCTTTGAATGTTTTAAAGCTGTATTCTGATGGGGGACTGTAACCCCTCTCTTTTTTCCCGGTTCCCCCAATGACCCCTTTTTTTACTGTGTTGTGGGAAGTGGGTTCCACAGAAGGTTTTTCCCCGGACTTTTTTTCAAAGGATTTTTCAATCTCTTTTTTCTCTTTAAGCGGGGGGCTTCCTTCAGCTTCCTTTTTAATTTCTGCGTTCAGTTCATCCCCAAAAATCGGTTCGAGGGACTTTGGCTTCTCCTGTTTTTCCGTCAACTCATTAACGCCCGTATGATAGATGCGAGCCAAAACTATGGCTACAAAAAGAGCTGTTATGAAAATCAACACCTTAACCAAATTGTTATCAGATGTCAAAAATATGGTTCTTCGCTGATTTTTGGGGGATAATTTGGGTTGGGTGTCATATTGTTTG
>CAZJQY010000031.1:0-7927 GCA_964548095.1 uncultured archaeon | reverse complement strand
CCTCACAGTCTGGTACACTTCCGCGGAGGAGCGCATGTGACGGACAACCGAGGCTATGTCATCATCCTGGACGCGCTGCTTGCGCTCAACGTCACCATCATCCTCTTCGCTGGACTGTGGGGCTCAGTCTACCTCAAGTCGTCGGACACCGCCCCAACCTCCTTCAAGCGCCTCCACTACGTCTCCGAAGACGCGCTCGACGTGCTGAACAAAAACGGGGTGCTGGACGCGGTGGGGGCTGCGTGGGCTTCCGCGGGAGGAGTCAACGCGTCAGCGAACTGGTCTGAGGCGGCAAACCTCTCCGGCACCTACCTTGAGATGCTCGTCCCCCCGAACGTCGGCTACCGCTTCTCAGTCGAGGACGACGTTCTCGCTGAAAACACCTCCCGCTCAGACGAATCCCAGGCTACTTCGAAAACCCACTCCCTCCGCCTCCTCGTCGGCTACGGCGCAGGGCTTCCGACGAGAGGCGACGTCGCACGCCTATACCTCACCAACATCAAGTCGAAGACCAGCGCAAAATACGTATTCTACGGGGGCTTCGTGGGCGAAGGAAACATCACCCGCAACCTCACACTCCCAGACGACTTAAGCACCGTCCTCCAAGCCTACCTTGAGGTTAATGCAGGCTCCGGATTCGAACTGCTCGTAAACGGCGCATCGGCAGGCTCGTTCACACCATCTGGCGCCGGCATGTCCGCGAACGTCAAAGCCTACCTTCCAAACCCGGAAACGCTCTTCCACGCGGGCGAAAACCAAATCGAGGTACGATTCTCCGGCTCGGACTTAAGCAGGCAGTACATCGGAGGCGGCTTCGTGAAAGTCACCTACAACACAACCTCGATGGAGACTTCCCAAGACACTGGGAACTCCCGCTACGCGTTCCCCGGCATCCAAGGCCTCATCAACCACTACTCTTCCCTCTACGTGCCCGGCGAGCTCGTCAACATGAGCGTCCGTTTGCACGTGAAAAGCAACTACTCGACTTACCTTACCATCGGCGACACAGTCGTCTACAACCAGACTCTCAACGGAACCGAAACCACGGCAACCATCGACGACGGCAACCTCTCGTCCCTGCTCTCCTATGCCGGACTCAGCCAGAAGACTGTGCCAATCCGCCTGGGACTCCACAACCTTTCGCTCGAGGTTGCGCGGGGCAGCGCGGATGTCATACTGACGACTGACATATCCTTCAGCATGTGGACTGACCGGTGCATGGACGGCGTCTGGAGCATGGTCTACGACAGAAACAACCCAGCCTTAAACGACACCGCCGTCGCCATACAGCTTTGCACGAGCCAGTGCGTCCGAAACGACGGGCTCCTCTGCCATTACCCCGACTACTGGTCAGGGCACCCCGAGTGCGTAAACTGCTACTACGGCTGCTGGAGAAGCTTCGGGTGCGGCCAAAACCCCGGCGCCGCATGCCCGGTTCCCTGCTACGAGTGCGTCTCCTACGGCCGCCGCGGCAACTACTCCGCCGGCCACCCAAGCGGCGGCTCCTACTGCTACGACTGCACGAACCTGGGCTGCCAGTACTGCTTCGACACAAGCGAGACAGGACAATGGTGCACGCTCTCCTGTTCGTCAACCCTCTACGCTTACTGGGGCGTGAACGGCACGGCATCGAACAAGACGGCGCCCCCGCCAGCCGGCCAGTGCAGCCTATACACGTGCACAAGCTACGCGCGAACTTCCTGCTCATTCTACTCTCACCACTCCTGCGACCAAGCGTACGTGCACCAGCACGTAACATACGATTTGGACGGGCTCCCCCTCATCTCGTACCTCCCGTGCCCAAACCAGTGTTTCTCCTGCGACCTCACAGGCATAGGCCTAGCCAAACAGATTGACTCGGACTTCACCAACCGCATCCTCAACGTCTCCGGCAACCGAATCGGGCTCGTATCCTACGGCGACACATCCTACTCAACCACCGCCCTCTCAAACAACACGGGAACCCTCACAACCGCCATAAGCTCCTACCTTGCCGGCGGGGAAACCTGCATCTGCTGCTCCCTAGAGAGCGCCATAAACCTCCTTGTGGGAAGCAACGCCTCCCGCATCAAGTTCATCCTCGCGATGACCGACGGGGAGGCGAACGTACGCTGCGGGAACGCGCTCTCAGACTTGGACGGGGACAGCGTCATCACCGCGAAAGACGACGCCATCCAGTCCGCATGCACCGCATACAACACCTACAACATCACCGTGTACTCGGTGGGCTTCGGAAGCGCGGCCGGCCAAGACACACTCCAGCGCATCGCATCCTGCGGCAACGGCTCATACTACTCCTCAGACAACCCAAGCGAGCTTGAAGCCATCTACCGGGACATCGCAAACGACATCATCGACGCGGTATACACGGCGCAGGCAATCAACGTATCCTACGTGTACGAGACAATCCTCTACCCCGACTCCTACATCGACTTCGGCTACGTTCCCGTGAATGCGACCGGCTACGGCGAAATCACCGTCTCCGCAAACACCGACCGCTTCAACGACGCCGTCAACTGCTCAGGACTCCTCTACACGCCCTCCGGCACCTCCTACACAGAAGCCAAGGCAACATCCTACTCGGGAGACTACTGGACAGACTACGCAGCCGCCGGAAACAGCTCAACCCTCACCGAAGCCTACAGCCTACGCGACGGCCACTTCGGAACCGACTACACCCTCCTCGGCGACCCCTTCACCGTCAACATACCCTTAAGCCTCCTCGCATCCGGCGTCAACAACACCATCAAAGTCGAAACCGGCTTAAACACCACAAACCACACCGGCTGCAGCCCAGACAACCGCGTCATCTACACGATAAAGCTCCCAAGACTCGTCGGCTACGGCGACGTCTACATGACAAGCCTCGGCTGCAACTGGACCATCGAATTCGAAGACGGCTCAACCATGACTACTCCCATCCCCGCAACCTACAACGGCACGCAAGCCTGCGCCTACACGCCCGCAAACGCAACCGGCGCCTACCCCCAAAACGACGCCTACGCCGACGCCGTCGCACGCCTACTCCGGCAGCTGGACCTCGACGCCGACGGACGCGTCGACATCCTCTTCGACGAAAACATGATACAATTCGAACTCGCCCGCGCAGGCGGCGTCCAAAGCCTCTGGGGACCCGTCACAGCAAAACTCGTCGTGTGGATGGGCTGAACCCCTCCATCTGCTAAATCCCCGTCTTATTTAACTGTCCTTAACAAAATATCTTTTGTGTTGTGGTTATGTCTGCCTTGAAGTCCCATAGATTTGTCGATGCATTACTTGTTGTGCTTCTCCTGACGAGCATTATTTCACTATATCTTATGTATTCTAAGCCTGATGATGTGGCGTTATTCCTCGGTCGGCTCTCCGGTGAAAAAAAGGAGGAGCCTTTGGTGAAGGCGCCGAGGTGTGGCGTTCAAAGGCTCTCTGAGTTGTTTAAAAACGAATCAGAACCCCAGAAATTTTGTTTGATACTGCACGACCTGGACCAAAGGATGGACTGCTACCGCGGTATGGGTTTAGAGCCTTCTCCATTCTGCGAGAAAATAAGCGAGTATCAGGCTCGTATTTTCTGTTACAACAACGTTTCCAGGATTGATAAAAACCCTGCTTTATGCGACATTTTGTGGGGTGAGGAGCGGATGAAGTGTCGGGGAGGGTGTGCTTTGAACTTGCTTCAGCCTAATTTGTGCGAGGTTTGGACTAACCCTGTTGATCGTTACTCTTGTTTTGGGAAGGCGGCTGGCGAGAATGAGGATGAGAGCCTGTGCGACCTCATACCCATTGGGGAGGTTTTGGATTACTCGTCCGGGGGGGCTGTCGCCTCTGATGTTCTTAGGGATTTGTGTCGCACGAGCTTTGCCGCGTACGTCTCTGATGCCTCATTTTGCGGTAATGTCGCGGATCCTGAAATACGTTTATTCTGTTCTGCGGTTTCGACGGGGAGGAATGAGTCGTGCATGCAGATTGAGGATTCATTCCACAGGGAGAAGTGTTTCAAGACCACGTATATAGCGGAGCGGGAGAGGCTTGCCGGCAACCCGTACTACGCTGATAGGCGGGGGCGTAGTTACTTTCCGGTGTACTCGACTTATACTCGTGATGGTGTGAGCGTTTTGTGGTAGTTTTATGCCTAAAAAACTAAGATTAGATACGGGGACGTCATGAAGCTTGAATACAAGGATCTCTTGTTTGGGGCTGTTGTCCTGCTTGTACTGAACATAGTCTACTTCATGCAGTATACCTCCGCCCCGGGGAAGCCTGTGCCTCCTCCGCAATCCGACGTCTCGTTGACAACTCTGTCTCCAGCTCAGTTTCGGGTAGAGGTTGTTGCGGAGAAAGAGCACGTAAAATGCGAGCGTGTGCTTGACGTGGGGTTGAGGATTGAGTGTTATCATAGATTCGGTCTCGAGCCTTTGGTTGATTGCGAGAACGAGAACAAAAGCGGGCGGTCAATCTGCTACAACAAGAACGTCAAGGAGTTCGGAGACACAAGCGTGTGTGAGGTCCTTGATGCCAGAGAGCGGGATAAGTGTTACCATGTGGCGGCTGTTGATGAGCTGGACCCGAAGCACTGCGAGAACGTATTTGACCCCTACCGGAAACTGGTTTGCGTCGCGGCTCTTGCCGCTTTCGCGAATGACTCGAGTTTGTGTTCTGGTTGGCATGACGTGAACTGGCTCGGACCGTCCTACAGTTATCTCCCGCCCTCTTGGATTAGAGACGCGTGCTATACGAGCGTTGCCGTTACCTCCTACAATTCCGCAGCGTGCGATGCGGTGGGTGACGCCGACTTCAAGGTCTACTGTAGGGCGCTCGAGGAAGGAAACTTCAGCGTTTGCAGGAATCTTGGAAGTGAATTCCGCAGGAGCAAGTGTTTTGGCGATGTCATCTCATCCTCAGAGCGGAGGATTAGGCCTCATCCTGACATGCCGTTCAGGTCTGACATGCCTTATATTGTGGTATTTACATCAAGAGAAGAGAATGGTTTACTGCGTTACTGGTGAGTGAGGTGAAATTATGGTGAATACAATACGAAGCGGAATCAACGTCATCTCTGCCGCGTTATTAGTGTTTCTGCTCGCCCCCCTCGTCAATGCATGCCAATCCTGCTTCAACGACTGTTGTGACGATGGGTGTGATGGTTGCTATGCTGCATGCGGGGCGGTTGAAACGGTTAAGTGCAATCAATGTTACGGTTGTTGTGAGATGTCGTGCCCGCCAAATGCACAAGGTCCCGACGACTGCACGCAGACGTGTTACCCTGACTGCGGATGCTGGAGTGGGGGCCCGCACTTGGGCACTGCCTGCTGCGCCGGAAGCGACTTCTGTCAGCATCAGGGCGAATGCCAGAACGACTGGGACTGTCCCAACGAATGCGACATATGCGCTGACGTCTGCTGCGGCCAGATCCAGGGAGTCTGCGTCAGCGGCTGGGAGGCGATGATGAGTAGCCCGCACGTTGCCCCCTCCCCCCCAGAAACAGGAAACTACTACCTCTACTACACCGTCTTGGTTGCGAACGCCCTCGCATCAACGTTTCTCGCATCACTCATAGCCTACCGCGTACATAAGCGCAGGAACATCGGATACGCCGCAGCGCCTGTGAAGGCCAAAACAAAATAAATTAGGTGCACCCTTGCCGGGAAAAAACCACCATCCGGAGTTTACGAGAGACGGTAACATGGAATCCCCAAAAAATAAACACTTCAGTGTAATCTACCTGCTCGCCGCAGTAATCGCCCTCGCAACAGTCTTTGCCGTTCAAGTATACTTTGCGTCTTCGGGGGCTCCGTCTTTCGACTACACCACATACGATATCTCCGTCTTCTCCAATGCCTCGGAAAGCGAGGACCCCTCATTATGCAACAGCATATACAACGTAAGCCTTCGAAGTTACTGCACCATGCTGTTCGACCAGCAAAACGCCAACGCTACCCTCTGCGCGTTCATAGACTCGCGGGAACTACGCGACCCATGCTATAGCCTAGCAGCCTTAAGGAGCGGGAACGCTTCGTTGTGCGAGAGGATAGTGAACTACTCCCACAAGGGGGTCTGCCTCCTTCAAGTTACCCGTGACATCTCCAACTGCGAGAACATGCCGACCACAGAAAGTAAGGACTACTGCCTTTACTACTACTCCCAGTTCATCAGGGAAAACCATTCGATATGCGATGAAATAAAAGACGAGGCCAAACGAAACGTATGTCTTATGAAGTCGTATTCCGTTTCGGCTGATGGTCTGAGCATAGCTACGTACACGGAGTCGTTTTTGTCTTCCCTGAGGTTTGACGGCGGATACCATTATCGTGCAGAATGCCATGCCGACGGCTCGTGCAGCATCACTGAGGGCGAATCTTACCCTACCGCTTACCCGTGGGCTGTTCTGGCGTATTCAGGTTTGTATTCGTCGTCGAAAAACGCCACGTACCTGCGTCAGTTGAAGTCCGATTATGACGCTATGATATCCATTGCAAACTCGCCGTCCGCCAGTCAGGATACCTTCTTCTGGGGTCTCGTTCAGGCTTATGAGGGCTATAAGGCGAATCCCGCCCCAGACTACCTCGGGTTTATCCTCGGAAACGGCGAGAATCTGCGTGTTTTCAGGCAGTACTACAGCACTTACGATGGGACGGGGAATCCGATGATTCTCGCCATCGAAGCACGGGAACTCGCAATCCTCTACAACCTCCTAGCTCGCAAGGAGAGCGTCGACTGGTTTATCTCCCGCGGCTACCGCCTCAACACCACCGAATCCGCCGGGAAATTCAGGGAAAACTTCCTGAACGTAAGTCTCCAAGCTCTTTCTTCGGCGGAAACCGCGATGAGAAACAAGAACGAGACGTTCATCAAGAGAAAGAACTTCACCTTCTACAAAGACTTCTGCTGGATGCAACTCGCCAAACTAGAGCTTTATGATGCAACGGGAGATGAACACTGGCTTAACGAAGTCGAGTCGTTTTTCGAGTCCGTCGACTTCAGCCGTCTTAAGGAGGAAAACCAGATGCCGCGGTTTAACGTGCTGACAGAACTTCAGCCGTGCGCGGACGCGCTGCTGAGGCTCCATAAAGCTTCGTCTGAGCAACGTTTTCTCGAGGACGCCATAGCCCTGGAGGAGCACATGCTCTCCTACAGCTGGGATTCTGATGCATTGCCCGAATGTAATGGAAACAACGGCTTCCTCTCCATGCTAAAACTCGACAAGCTGCAGAAAAACTGCGAAGGCAACCTTAAAGTCCACACCGACAACGCATACTCGATTTACCTGTTTTCGCTTACGCCAGACCAAGCGTACAACACCACTAAATGGAGGATGCTCGCATGAGGTGGCTGCCGGTCGTCATCTTTTTTGCGTTGGTGCTTTCTGCGAGTACTGTTTATGCTTGCACCTACAATGGCCCAGACTGTTCTGGCGGTGTCTGTTGCGGCCCGAACGGCAAGATGTGTCGGTGTGATACGGGAGATAACTGTTATGGATCTGGGCCGAATGCTGGTGAATGCGGCCCAAGCCCCAGCGGCCGATGCGATAGCCTCTCCGACTGCGGTGACCCCTCCAATCAAGTCCTCGGCCAATGCGCAAATGCCGGCTGCACCACCATCGGAGGTTCACTCGGTAAATGTGACGGACCTAAATTCAGTTATTGCAGTCCCTCCACCTGCCACTGCACGTATTGTAG
The DNA here is from genome assembly GCA_964548095.1 of uncultured archaeon. GTDB lineage: Archaea > Altiarchaeota > Altiarchaeia > IMC4 > SCGC-AAA252-I15 > SCGC-AAA252-I15. The sequence continues at coordinate 254 of CAZJQY010000031.1, read as the reverse complement.
CAACCTTCTCACAACATGCGAGATAGGGTGGCCGCACTGCGACATTGCGAGATGCGGCGCAGAGTGTGAGAGTGATTCCGACTGCACGTACTTGGGGCCGAATGCCTACTGCGATCAAAGCGACTGCACGTGCACGTGCCCTCGAGACGAGCCTCCCGATGATCCTTCTGATGATCCGGTTGATGACCCTGTTGACGAGCCTGTTGACGAGCCTGTTGACGAGCCTGTTGACGAGCCTGTTGACGAGCCTGTTG
>CAZJQY010000030.1:0-7948 GCA_964548095.1 uncultured archaeon | reverse complement strand
ACCAAACAATATGACTCCCTAGTCAAATTATCCCCCAAAAATCGACGAAGAACCTAAATACTTCTCCTTCGTAAGATTTATGGCATATGAGCAAGGCAGGCCTTTCTCTTCCAGGAGACCCTAAGGACGTGGTCATGCGTTTTGCGCCGAACCCCAACGGGCCGCTTACCTTAGGGCACGCGCGCGGCGTCGTCGTGAACTCGGAGCTTGTCCGAAAGTACGGGGGGACCTTCATCCTGCGCTTCGACGACACCGACCCGCGAATTAAGAGGCCGCTTCTTGAGGCATACGACTGGATTGCCGAAGACTGCGCGTGGCTGGAGGCCCGACCGGACAAAATATACATCGCCTCGGAGCGCATCCCAACCTACTACGAGTACGCCGAGAAGCTCGTTGAGCTCGGGAAAGCCTACGTCTGCGAGTGCGAGCGCGAGGAGTTCAAGAAGCTTAAGGACGCAAAAACCTCGTGCAAGTGCTATGGGAGCGGAAACTCTCTTGACAAGTGGAGGAGGATGCTTTCCGGAGGCTTCGAGGAGGGTGAGGCAGTCCTCCGTATCCGGACCGACATAACGCACCCTGACCCGGCACTGCGGGATTGGGTCGCCTTCCGCATCATCAAGGAAGACCACCCACGCGTTGGGGATAAATACGTTGTCTGGCCGATGCTCGATTTCGAGTCCGCAATCGAGGACCATCTCCTCGAGGTCACCCACATCATCCGGGGGAAGGACCTTGCGGACTCCGAGAAACGGCAGACCTACGTCTACGATTACTTTGGCTGGAAGTACCCGAGCGTCCTCCACTGGGGGAGGATATCCCTGCTCGAGTACGGGAAGTTCTCGACGAGCGAGATATCGAAAGGCATCAAGGAGGGCAAATTTAGCGGCTGGGACGACCCGAAGCTTCCGACCGTGCGCGCATTCAAGCGGCGGGGAATAAAGCCTCAGGCAATCCGGAATCTCATGGCTGGCTTGGGTCTTAGCCTTAACGACATCACGGTGAGCCTAGAGAACCTCTATGCGGAAAACCGGAAAATAGTCGACGGTCTGGCGAACAGATTCTTCTACGTCGAAGACCCCGTCAGACTGGTAATCAAGAACCCCCCCTGCAAGACGTTTCGGATGCCGCTTCACCCTGTCCACAGGGAGCGGGGCGTCCGCGAGCACCCCCTGCGTGTGGAAGACAAAAAGACGGAGGTTCTTATATCCCGGGCTGATGCGCGAGCACTTTCTGTCGGGTCTCTCGTGCGCCTGATTGGCCTGTGTGTTGTCGCAATCGAGGAAGCCTCAGACGACACGCTCGTCGGCTCAAACTCGGAGCAGAAGACGTCCGACAAAATACAGTGGGTGCAGGACGGAGCCTCCTGCACGCTCGTAACGCCTGAGGGCGCCTCACGGGGGCTGTGCGAGCGCGGCTGCCTGTCCCTCTCAGCCGGCGACATCATCCAGTTCGAGCGCGTCGGCTTCGCCCGGCTCGACGAGAAACGCGGCGACATGCTGGTATTCTACCTCGCGCACCGCTGAATTTTATTTTTAAAGTATGATTACCATATCTTCTTTTCTGAATTTTGTGATGATCCGATGAAGAAATGAGGTGATAAACATGAGTTACGTCAAATTTGAGGCTCCGAAGGAGCTTGTTGATAGTGCCTTGGACGCCCTTGAAACTGCGAGGGACTCCGGGAAAATACGTAAAGGAACCAACGAAGTGACGAAGGCCGTCGAGCGGGGCGTCGCCAAGCTCGTCATCATCGGCTCCGATGTTGAGCCGCCTGAAATCGTCATGCACCTTCCCATGCTCTGCAAGGAGAAGGGTATCGCCTTCCTGTATGCGACCAAAGCCGAGATTGGCGAGTCAGTCGGCATCCACGTCCCAACTGCAACAGCATGCGTCGTCGAAGAGGGCAAGGCTAAAGACATGATCGAGGACGTGAAAAAGAAGATTTCCGAGCTCAAGAAGTAAAATGGTTAACGCGGAAGTCGTGAAAATCATAGGCCGGACGGGAATCTACGGCGAAGTCATCCAAGTCATGTGTAAGATAATGGAGGGCGAGGCGGAAGGAAGAGTCATACGAAGAAACGTCCGCACGCCCGTCCGCGAAGGGGACATCCTCGACTTAAGGGAGGTCGAGCGGGAAGCCAAACCCCTCTGATTTCCAAAGACAAAATGGATTGCACGTTTTGCGGTAAAAAGATTGAAGCCGGGACCGGCCTCATCTACGTGAACCCGACCGGGAAGGCCGTAAACTTCTGCTCCTCGAAATGCAGGAAGAACATGCTCAAGCTCAGGAGGAAGGCGCGGAAGGTCAAGTGGACGCAGGACTACCGGGAGGAAAAGCAGATTCGGATTCGCGGCCAAACCCAAGGAAAGCAAACGACCAAAGAGGACGCGCAAGCCCTCAAGGCGGCGGAAGAGCCTAAGGAACCCAAGAAGGAAGCCCCGCCTAAAGAAGCAAAAAAAACAAAGGAGAAGAAACCAAAGGGTAAGAAGGAAAAATGAACACGCTCATCATCATCAAACCGCTGGCAGTACAGCGCGGTCTCGTGGGCGAAATCCTCGCGCGATTCGAGCGGCATGGCATACGGATTGCGGCGCTCAAGGCGCTCAAGCTCCCCAAACACAAGGCCGAGGCGCTCTACGCAGTCCACAAGGGGAAGCCGTTCTATGACTCAATTGTCGAGCACATGGCATCATCCCCCATCGTTGCGGCCGTCCTCGAGACCGACATGCTCGACGACGAGAGCGCCGTGGCGCTTGTGAGGAAAATCGTCGGGGCTACTGACCCCGTCAAGGCCGAGATGGGGACAATCCGCGGGGATTTCGGCATGCGCAAGGACATGAACATCATCCACGCCTCCGACTCCCCAGACTCAGCCTCATACGAAGTTCCCATATTCTTCTCCAAAGAAGAGATTGTATCATATGCAAAACAGGTGAAACCCTAACAATGGCAACAGCATTTGAAGTACCCCCAGACAAGCTTATCAACGCTATGGCGGGAGAGTTAAAGAGCGCCATAAAGTTCAAGCGGCCTGAGTGGGCAATGGATGTGAAGACAGGAACGCAGAAGGAGCGTGCGCCAACCGACCCTGACTGGTGGTGGGTGCGGTCTGCGTCGATTCTTCGGAAACTCTACGTCGACGGCCCCATCGGCTCTCGCCGTCTCCGCGTGGCATACGGCGGCAGGAAGAATCGGGGGCGCAAACCAGAGGAATTCCGGAGGGCGGGCGGGAAGATTCTCCGCGTTATCCTCCAGCAGTTTGACCAAACCGGATTCACCGAAAAAGACGTCAAAACAAAGCAGGGTAGGGTTCTAACCTCCAAGGGACGTTCTTTCGTTGACAAAGCCGCGTCGAAGCTTGCCCGGGAAAATGTCGGAACTTGAGGAACTGAGACAGAAGCGCATGCGCGAGCTGCTCGCCCAGCAGCAGGCCCAGCGGGACGTCCAGGAGCAGGTTCAGTATCAGATGCAGGAGCAGGAGGTTGAGCGGCAGATACATTTCATCATCACGCAGATTCTCTCCTCCGAGGCCCGCGAGCGGCTCGGCAACATCCGGATTGCTCGGGCCCAGTTTGCCCGCCAGATTGAGGTGCTGCTGATTCAGCTCTACCAGGCTGGGAAGCTCCCCTCCAAAATATCCGACGAGCAGTTTAAGGCAATACTCGCGCAGCTTAAAGGAAGGCAGCGCGACACCAGAATATCACACCAGTAACTGACAGAAAGAAACTAAAGTTCTCCAAGCTCCTTGTCGAGGGCTGCAATGTCTATTTCCTCGCCAGCACCCTGCGGCTTCTTCGACTTGTCATCCTCGAACTCGTATCCCAGCTCACCTAAGATGTCCTCCTCCTTCTTCTTGGGGGCTTTCCCTCGCTTGGAGAGGACTACGGCGGCCACGAGGAAAAGCACCCCGGCGATGATGATTGCCCACTGGTTTCTCGTGAAGGGTCCGATTTTCCCCCGCTTGATTTCTTCGAGCTCGGCCGAAACGGTCACAAGTTTTGAGTCTGTTGCCGCCTTATCCTTCTGCAGCCTGTCGAGGGTACTTTGCGTGTTCTCCTTCTCCTGCTCTATCCTAAGCTTCTCAAGCTTGAGTTGCCCGATCATCACCTGGCACTCTTCATACGTGAAGTTTCCTTCCTGTGGTGGGACGGTGATGCTGAGCCAGTCGATTATGTTTTTGGCGAATTTCTTGTTATCGTATGACCCAAAGTATTGGTTGGTAAGCACGTCCGCGTCGGTGAGTCCGAACACGAGTCCCCGGCCGAAGAGGGTCGCGGAAGCAATACAGGGGAAGCTGCCCGTCTGGAATGACTGGGTCTCAGAATAGGTGTCGCTGTCTCCCGTCGCGATACACTCCGCGCTTCCTGAAAGGAACATGCCGCTGCCCCGGTAGAACCCCACCTGCGCCACACCGGCGCGAATGATTCTTGTCGTTTCCGAGTCGCTGAAGCGCCGGATAATGAAGTTGGTTGAGTCCATGTTTGCTATGGTGTCTGTGCTGTCGACGAGGATGCCGTCGTCCATCGTCATACCGAACGGTATCATGAGCTGGTTAGCTGTTGCCGCCGTCGACCCTAAGATTAAGACGCCCCCTCCCTTGGTGGTCACAAACCATAAGATAGATGAAATCTCATCGATTTTGAGCTGGGTGCTTGGAGTGATAATGAGGATGTCATAGCTTGAGAGGGACTCTCGGGTGAGGCTTCCCTTACTGATTGATGCGATTTCGTAGCCGTCCTCCCGCAGGCGGTTGGTGAACCCTGAGAACCCCCCCTTCTGAACGTAGTTTTGGGGGGTATTAATCTCATAGAAAATGACTTTTTTGTTAGCTTGCGCCGGCGATGCCAGCAACACCAGCGCAATAAAAACCATCACAACATCCGCTACCTTCCCGTCCATTGGCATCAAATAACTATTCTGTACCATCACTTAAAAAGTTCTCATCCCCCCAATGAGCTCCTCTGCCTTCTGTTTCCAAGCATGAATCCGTTCCTCTGAAATCCCCGTCTCCTCGGCTATCTCTCCCGTATCAGCCTCAAGCAGCTTCTTCAGGGAGTCGATGCCGTGCGACCTGAGCCTGTCTTCGGCAACCTTCCCCAACCCCTTGATGTCGCGCAGGGTCGGCTCCTTCCGCTTTTTCTTGGGTTTTTGGAAGGGCTCTTCCTGAGCGTGCTCGTGCGTAACTGGTTGTTGCTTTCTCGCCCGGGAGCTTACGGCGGCGTAGGCTCCGGCGAGCAGTAATATTACAATACCGACAATCCATACTCTAGCAGAGCCCGCCGCCTTCTTCGGAGTTTCGGCTTGTGCTGCAACACTCGTCGTTTCGGGCGCTTTCGCGGGTTGAACCGTTGTCGTCGAGGCTAGCGCAACCGTCGTCGAGGTTGATGTCTGCGATACTGAGGTCGTCGTCGTTTGAGGGCTTATGGTGGTCGTCGTCTGGGCTACGGTGGTCGTCGAAGCCGTCATGGTCGTTGAGGTTGTCGTCGACTGGATTCCGACCGCGTCATTAAGCGCCTGCACTCCGCCCTGGTAGGTGGCGAGCCTTTCCGCCTCCGCAGTCAAACCCCCAACGATTGTGTCTATCCTATTCTTGTTGACGATGAAGACCGGATTCTCCGACACCTTCATCTTCTGTCCAGCCCTCGGCTCCCAGTACTCGTAGGAGCATCGAGTTCGCTCACTCCAAGTTTCGGCAGACCCGATTGCCGCATCGACTTTTTCCTTCAGGTGTTCCTCGCACTCGGGGTCGCTGAACATGATTTGGTTGGGCTGGAAGAAGCGTTTCGCTTGGTAGTCTGCGCCGACGCAGAAGGCATAGAGGCTCTTGCAGCCTGCCCCGAGGTTTCTCGCTCTCGTGAACCACTCCCGGGCTTTATCCCGTGCGGGCGCCGTACCTTCGTCTCCGCAGAGCCAGCGGGAGGCAAAGCCGTTTATCGGGCACATCGAATAGTCGTGGTGTTTTTCAGTGTCCTGGAATACGACGTCTGGCATGTCCCAAGGCATGGACGTGAAGTTCAGGCAGGCGTCACGGTATCCGCCGTCAACAAGCGAGCACATCTCCTCAATCCGAGTGCTCACGAAACACTTTGCGTAGGCCTCCTCACCCCATGTTTCCGTTATCACTGACCTACAGAAGTATTCCCGCGTCTTCGGACCCCACGCGGACGCCGTTGTTGAAAGCAGGAGTATTGCTGCCAGAAGTAGTGGGAGCGTCCTCAAAAACTTCATGCTAATCAATTACTCGCACGGCATAATAAAACAATCAGAATAAGTCCACTTCACCGCTCACCGTGTGCTGGCTCGAGCCTTCGCCGAGCGACGTCTCGAAGGAGACTTCCATGCCCACTCGCCTGAGGTCTGATTTCTCGCTTTTCATGGATGGGCACCCCCTAAAGAGGATGGTGAACGAGTCGTCGTCTGATGCGATGCCCACACCATACTCGGTCAGGTTGACGTTGTTTACTAGCACGTCGCCCCCGCATTCCCTGTTCGACTCCGCGTTGTAGGCCTTCGCCGAGACGATACGAAACTTGAGCCGCGGTTTAATGAATACCGCCTCCACATCCTTCCCTGACACTTTAGTCCCCGGCAAAGGCTTTATGAAACCGAACCCGATGACGTTCTCCTTGCCGCCGAGCACACCCGCGGCGAGGCTTCTCGCCCCCGCGATGAGGCCTTCCGTATCAGGCCGCTCAAAGGGCGTTTTCACAAAGTTTACGATGGTTGCCGTCAGGTGGAAGTCAACGCCGAGGAACGCTGTCATGAAGAACACGATAAAGATGAAGCAGGCGGCGACCGCAACGACTGCGTGACTGCGGCGCACCACAACCTTCGGCTTCTCAGGCGCATAAAGCGTGCTGATGTCCTTCTTACCCCCCCTAAGCGCCGACAACTCCCCGTCCAACTCGGCAAGCCGCTCCTGAGTTTTGACGTGCCGCTCGTTGTACTCAGCCTCGCCCATCTTCTTAGCCTCAAACACCTCCTCAAGGCTCTGAAGCCGGTAGACGAGCTCCCCCTTCTCCCTCTCAAGCCGCGCAATCTTCTCGTCGAGCAGGGGGTTGATTTTATCGGACAGAAACTCCTTCTTCCTCAAGTAGTCATCTGCCGCCATGCTTTTCCCCTCAGCCCGCTTCTTCAGCTTCTCATGGCCCGCAAGGATTGCCTTAATCCGCTCGTCCAAGTCCGACATCCTAGAGCGTCGACAGGAGCATCGACGCGATTATCATGGAGACTATTAGCGGGGCAAGCATTATATACACTCTCTTGAAGTCCGCCTTGAAGTAGTCGCGGGAGAGTAGGAGGCAATTTCTTAGAGCCCCTTTCTTTCTTTTGCGAAAAGAAAGAAAGGCCCTCGGGTTCAAAGAAAGAATGTTTATGGCGGACTCAAGGTTCTCTACTTCTTTTACGGAGCCAAATAAATAAAGTTCCTGCGTATAATAATAACACGATTATTGAGGATACTACAGCTAGGGTATACCACCCTCTTGTTATTTCATCTTGAATGTTTCCCCATCGGTCTTTCAATAAACCCAAAACCCATGCTATGTATACTCCCAAACTTCCAAGAATAATCACTAATATTTTCTCTACTTGTAACTCTAATGAATGGATTATTAATGAAACAATAAGTAAGAACAATCCTGCGCCTAGCATTGTCCATGTATATGTAGAACCTAGTATGTATCCTTCATCCATTGAACCATGAACTACAAATCCAAAACAAATCCGACCTGCAACGATAATAATCGCGTATACTAGGAAAACAATAAAAGAGAAAACTACATGCCCTAGGTTAGTTTGCCAGTAAGATTTCATAAATAGAGTCTATACTTTTTCTTTCTCTTTTTCGTCAACGTTTTTCTCTTTCTTTGAGAAAGAAAGAGAAAAAGGTTGGTTTGCGGCCGCCGGGATTTGAACCCGGGTCGCAAGATTGGCAACCTCGAGTGA
>CAZJQY010000029.1:5155-8013 GCA_964548095.1 uncultured archaeon | reverse complement strand
GGTGCCTTATTCCATGAGCCTCACGATGGTAATCCCCGCCGCAATCATGTAGACGAAGCTTCCCGCAACAGACTGCACCGTGAAACCGAGGGGGTAATCCATGCTAGAGTACACTAGAAACGCCTGCGGGACGCTCACTGCAACCCACATGAGCAGCCCGAACCTCTTCCCCTGCATCGTCTTCTCTCCTGGGAAAAAAACCTTTAGTTCATGGTAGACGTAAGTCAGGCAGAAGCTTAAGACCCAGAAGTGCAGGAAAAAGAGGAGCATTATGGGGTCGTCGGCCGCGCGCATGCCAGAAAGCTCCAAGACGTTGTAAGGCCAAACTAGTTGAACGAGTTTCCCCACAACAAGAGATACGAAAGCTATAACAAACCCTCCGACGAAACCCGCAAGCAGAAACTTCTTTGTGTTCATGGAACCATCACCTGAAGAAGTATTAACGTAAAACCCTTAAAAAGGGGGGGCACGCAGACGAAGGCATGATTTTGTTCTCACCGCATACCGCACAGTATTCTACACGGCAGGGGAGTTTCTATTTTTAAACAAAACAGAGGCGTCCCCGATTTTTATGCTTCTTTAAAAGTCCGCAGGCCTTCTAGCTTAAAATCAAGAAAATGTTTTTTCTGCAAATTTATGCCAAGTATACAAGGGTGAACGCAGACGCATTTTTTTACAGCCCTGGAAGCCTTCTTCCATTCTTTTGATTTTAATATTTTTTTCAAATTATAATCGAAATTTCTTATATTACACGTTGGTTTAATCAATTCGCAGAATGAGATATCCCCATTAGCGTAAATAACTAAATTTAGGTCAGGTGCCACGCAAGGAAAGAGTAATCTTTTATCTCTAAGGATTTCCAGCGTATATCTGTTAATCATATTCATCTCTAAATCGTACCAGTTATTTTCCAGTAAAAACTCCCCTATTGTTTCGCAGATTTCCATTGACGGTAATTTACACAAGTTTGCATCAACCGGGGCAACCAACAAATTCTTATTTACTCCATACGCGCTCCCGTCGCGAAACCAGTTAAAGCTAAAATCTACGCCTAAGTCTTTAGAAACAAAGTTAAACAAGGAATAAAAGTCGTTATAATTGGATTCCATTAAAGTAAACTGAGCCCTGACTTTGAAATTCCCATAATTTTGTCCCAACGACTTTAATGAGCGAATCGTCATTACGGCGCGGTCGAATGAGCCCTGCGTATTTCTAATCCTATCGTGCACTTCTTTTAATCCATCTAGCGAAACAGTGACAACAATTTTTTGCCCTTTTGCAGAATTTAACAAAATTTCCTCCGCTTCTTTTTTAATTAAATCCGGATTGAACCCGTTCGTATTTAAGGAGATGGTTGAAGTTGACGGCGTTTCTTGGAATATCTTGCAAATATCAACGATGTCTTCCCTGAGGAAAGGTTCTCCTCCGGTGATAGTTACTCCCCCTATCTTTTTCCTCAAGGAACTATAGGCAGTTTTAATTTCGGAAACCGTAAGTTCTCTTGCCGTGTTTTTTTTCAGGTTTTCAGGCAGGAAACAATGGATGCAAGAATAATTGCATCTATCTGTAATGAATAGATAAAGCCCTTTCTTTTTTATTAGCCTCTTAATTAAGAATAAAAGATGGCCTGTGCCCGCAATCAGCCGATCTTCTAACGTTAACGGTAATTTTATAAGCTTTTCAGAGATGCTCAAAAAATAATTTTGGTATTTGTTTGGCGAAATGAAGTTTATCCGGCTTCTCAATTTAATTAGGGGGTAGTATAGCAAGAACCAGAGGAAAAAGAACACGCTCGTTAAATACCAAGATAACAAAAGAATGTATTTCGTTTTATTAAGGGAACCGGCTGATCTTTTCAAGCCCGCCTTGAAAAAACTGGCATAGTAGTTTATGCATGACAACATGGATAAATTTTTTAAGCAAAAATAAATTTGCTTACAAAAATAACTGTGATTTATTTCTGCCCGGCGCGGAATATACCTATGCCAAAATTTTATCATTGGCGTTACGGCAATTATGGAACCGACCTTCCTTATACGAAAGGATAGGTCAGAATCTTCGCTATAGTAAAAATAGAAAGGATCGAATCCTGCTGATTTTTCGAAAACCTCCCGCTTTAACAGCATGAAATCAGACTGGACGTAATCAACATCAAAGTTTATGTCTTCAGGTAGTCTAGTTAATTGTTGTAAATCAAGCTCAAGTCCGCTATTAAATTTTAGTAATGCGTGGTGAATTTTTGAAAATTTTTCGTCAAAAACCCCGATGCCCCCAAGCTGCCCCAATTTTTCGTGCCTGCTTATTTCTTGCATCGCAGTAGAAACCGTTTCTTTGCCCGTCAAAACCACATCCGAGTCCAAAAAAAGAACATATCTTCCACTGCTTTCAGTAAATCCCCGGTTTCTTGCAATACAGGCACCGAGATTGCCCGTATTCAAAATAAGTTTAATCTTCCCTTGTTCCGCCTGAGACTTAAGAAAACTGACAATGCGACCCCCGGAGCCATTATCAACAACGATAATCTCCGTATTAGGATAATCTTGCGAATATACAGACTCAAGACATGCTTCAAAAGCACTTGCTCTATCATGAGTGAGAATAATCAAAGAGACTAAAGGCTTATCGTTCATCCGGACGTTGCTCCAGCGCTGATATCTACCATATTTTATTAAAGGTTAATTAATCCCCAAAATTAGCCCTATGGGGAATGCTCACATCAGAACCTACGGCGTGAGCGACTACGTCGCTACCCGCACCGACGAAGTCGGTAGCGTTCCGATACCTCCCTCAATCAGAACCTACGGTTCCGATACCTCCCTCAATCAGAACCTACGGTTCCGATACCTCCCTCAATCAGA
>CAZJQY010000029.1:0-5055 GCA_964548095.1 uncultured archaeon | reverse complement strand
GTTCCGATACCTCCCTCAATCAGAACCTACGGTTCCGATACCTCCCTCAATCAGAACCTACGGTTCCGATACCTCCCTCATCTATTGTGCGTTCATGAGGGGCTGCTAAGCCCCTCAATACCCGCGGTTTCGTAAACCTTTCTTAAAGGTTTAGCCCTGGGAGGATTCGAACCTCCGTCGCCCGGTAACCGCCGAACCTGTTCACGTTTTTTGTTCTTTCTTTTCCGTGAACGCTTTTCTTTCTTACAAGAAAGAAAAGGGTTCGTCCAAAGCCGGGCAGGATTGGCCACTACCCCACAGGGCTGTTTTTTTTCTTTCTTTTTCCCAAGGCTTTTTCTTTCTTTTACTTAAAGAAAGAAAAAGGCTTGCGTCCGTCGGGATTTGAACCCGAGTCATCAGCTTTCTCCGCGCTTAACGAGCGCACCCCTTCTTTTCTTTCTTTTGGGATGAAGCACTTTTCTTTCTTTTCGGTAAAAGAAAGAAAAGGGCTCCGTGGAAGGCTGAGGTCCTACCACTAGACTACGGACGCGTTGTTTGGAGGGTGGAGTATTAATTTTAAGCTTTGTTGTTTAAATATATTTGTTTTGGAGGTTGTTGGCTATGGAGTGTATGGTTGTCCTGAATTTTAAGGCGTATATTGAGGCTACGGGGAAGAAGGCGCTTGAGCTTGCGCGTGTTTGTGAGAAGGTGAGTGAGGAGACGGGTGTGTCTGTTATCGTTTGCCCGCAGCATGCTGATTTGGCGGTGATTGTTGAGGAGGTTGGTATTCCCGTGTATGCGCAGCATATGGATAATATCACGCCGGGCAGTCATACGGGGTGGGTGCTGCCTGAGGCTGTTGCTGAGGCGGGGGCTTCGGGGACGCTCATCAATCACTCTGAGCATCGGTTGGCTGCTGCGGATATTGAGGCGTTGATTGTGAGGGCGAAGTCGCTTGGTTTGGCGTCTATCGTCTGCACGAACAATGTGGCGGTGTCTATGGCGTGTGCCGCGTTTGCTCCTGATTACGTCGCCGTCGAGCCGCCTGAGCTTATCGGTTCGGGGGTTTCGGTGTCTTCCGCGCAGCCTGAGGTTGTCTCGGGTTCTGTTGCCGCGGTCAAGGGCGTGAATGGGAAGGTGGGGGTCTTGTGCGGCGCTGGCATTTCATCGGGGGAGGATTTGAAGAGCGCACTTGAGCTTGGCACTGAGGGTGTGTTGCTTGCCTCTGGTGTTGTGAAGGCGAAGGACCCGGAGAAGGCGCTCATGGATTTGGTGTCAGGGATTTTGTAAGATGTTTGTTTTCCCGAAGCAGAAGCAGTTCAGCGTTGGGGGCGTCCGGTTTGGGGGGCAGGTGAATAACCCATGCGTGCTGGTGGGCACCATCTTCTATAGGAAGGAGAAGCTGTTCCAAGGGTCAGCGGGGAGTTTCGACCGGGGGATGGCGGAGGAGCTCATCCGCCGGCAGGAGGCTTTGTCTGCTGAGACTGGGATTCCATGTATGGTGGATGTTTACGCGGACTCACCTCAAGGTATGCGTGAGCGCATTGATTTTGTGGGTGAGGTGTCGGATAAGCCTTTTTGTATTGACTCGAGTGATGCGTCGGTGCGGGTTGCAGGGCTTGCGCATGCGGAGGGGGTGGGTTTAGTCGACCGGCTGGTCTACAATTCAATAAACGTCGGAACAACGGCTGAGGAACTTGATGCGCTGGCGGGCTCGAATCTTTCGGCGGCGATTCTTCTCGCCTTCAACCCGCTTTCAAACAGCCTGGAAGGAAAGATGCGGGTTCTTGAGGAGGGTGGTGGCACGCTTCCTATGGGGCTTGTGGCTGCGGCGCAGGAGTGCGGCGTAAAAAAGCTTCTCGTCGATACGGGGATTACGCCGCTTGGGGAGGGGGCATCCTCTGCGGTTCGAGCGCTTGCCTGCGTTAAGGCCAGGTTTGGGCTGCCAGTCGGGTGCGGCATCCACAACGCAGTCCTCTCCTGGCGGTGGCCGGCAAAGGAGATGAAGCTTTTTGCCGACGCCGCCTCGAACGCGCTCGCGCGTATTGCGGGGGCGGACTTCCTCCTGTACGGGCCGATTGAGCGTTCCCGTGAGGTGTTTGCGACGGTCGGGTTCGTCGAGTGTCTGTTGGGGGAGGCATCCGAGGAGTTTGGGTTGGATGTTTCTGGGGGTCATCCTTCGCAGGTGCTTTTGAAATGAGAAGGCTTGTGGAGGCTTTTAGGGGGGCGCATGAGGGTTTTTCGGAGGTGGAGAATCCTGTGTCTGAGGAGGGGAGGATACGGCTTGAGGGTAAGGGGTTTTTTGTGATACACGCGGACCAGCGCTCCGGAAAGATTGTGGTCGAGCACTACGATTACAGCCGCAAAATCAGGAACAAGTTCGTCGGGTCGACCGCCAAGAGCCTGTGCGACACCATCATTAGGAAGGGCTTGATTGCGGATCCGTCGCATGCCGCCTACCTTGGCCGGGAGCTTATGAAGGCTGAGGTTGCTTTGCGGGGGGGGCTCGCATACACGCAGGATAAGAGCCTTAAGTTTGGCTGAGTTCTTTGCTGCGTTCCTTGCGGTACTCGTCGATGAGGGACTCGATGGATGCTGCCTTTTTCTTGCGTGCGTGCTCGAGGGTTCGGGCATCTGTGAAAAAGCAGCTTTCATAGCGTTTGAGCGCCTTCTCCTCAGACCAGCAGATGTTTCGCTCGTCGAGGAGCCTGTGGTTTGCGGTGTTGTCGGTGAAGGCGAGCGTTATGCCGCCTATGAATTGCCGTTCGTTGTCCTTGATTTTGTTGGGGATGAAGGTGAGACCGCGGTGGTGTTGGGGGAATAGGCCGACGGGCACGACCGTGCCGTCCACAACCTTGTTCCAGAGGAACCGGAACTGGGAGGATGCAGCCAGCTCCCCCTCGAGTTTGTGTATCCTTAATCCCCGGTTTTTAATGGCTTTTTTCAGGCGCCGCACAAAAGCGCCCTTGGAAAGCTGCGCCTCAAGATTTCTCTGGTGGATGAGCCGCTCTTGCGTGAGGGATGCAATCTCCTGCCTTTTTTCCTCAAGTTCGCCTCGCAACGCACTCACCTGCTTTTCGAGGCTGCGAATCCTAGCCTCCTCGGGCGAGAGCGTCCGCTCTTCCGGCTGAGGACGCTCCTCCGCCTCCTGCTGCACCTGCCTCCCGGGCCTGTCCTTGATTCTCTCCCCTTTAAGGATTGCGTACTTTTTCTCTGGGGGAAGACCGAGCGCCTCCGCCTTCGCGAGGAGGTTCTTCACCTTCCTGTAGGCGGCAAGCGATGCCGCCAGCGCATCGCGCTCGTGGAGGTTCCCGCAATCGAATGCCGTTGTGAGCTTGATTTTGTCCTCGACGGGGAGGGATTCATCAGGCGCAAACAAGGCCGCCCCGAAGCTTGTCGCAATCTTGGCGACCGCCTTCGGGGGTACGGCAACGTCAGAGGCGACAATCGCGGGTAGGCCGAGAACCCGTATGTGCTCGACAAGGTCGTTTACGCCAGTATTTCTGAAGCTTGCGAGCCTGACGACTTCGCCCTCAAGATTCAATGCCGCCAGGGCGCTCGTCGTCCCGACGTCAACACCGACAATCAAGTACCTCATTCGCCTGAAGTCGCGTCTGCGTCTCCCTGATGGGGTAGTCTCCCGTAAGGCACGCAAGACAAAGCTTTTCCTGTGGAAGCCCGATCGCCGCAATCAGGCCTTCGATGCTCGTGTAGACGAGGGATTCTGCGCCGAGCTTCTTGCAGATTTCATCGACCGACTTGTCGGCTGCGATGAACTCCTTGCTCGTCTGCATGTCAATGCCGTAGAGGCAGGGGTGGCGTATCGGCGGGCAGGAGATGCGCACGTGAACCTTCTTAGCGCCAGAGCTCTTGAGAAGCTCGATAATCCGCTTAAGCGTTGTGCCCCGGACAATCGAGTCGTCGACGAGCACGAGGCTTTTGCCCTCAATCTCGCTTTTGATGGGATTAAGCTTCACCTTTACCCCCAGATCCCGCTGGTTCTGCTCGGGGAGGATGAAAGTCCGCCCGATGTAGCGGTTTTTCATAAGGCCTTCTGTGTAGGAGATGCCAGAACCGTTGGAGTAGCCGATTGCTGCGGTAACCCCCGAGTCTGGGACCGCGACTACAATGTCGGCTTTCACCTTGCCCTCTTTTGAGAGTATCCTGCCGAGATTTTTGCGCACCTCATAGACAGAAACGCCGTTGATAATCGAGTCCGGCCGCGCGAAGTACACGTACTCAAACATGCAGTGGGCGGTCTTGTCGCGGGGACCGGAAAATGACTGCACCTGCTCATCAATCAGAAGAATCTCAGAGGGCTTCACGTCGCGCACGAGCTGGTAGCCCAACACGTCAAGGGCGCAGCTCTCGGACGCAACCACGTAGGAGTTGCCCTTCTTCCCGAGCACAAGCGGCCGCACCCCCTTCGGGTCGCGGACAGCAATTATCTTTTCGTCGGAGAGTATGACGAGCGAATACGAGCCGAGAAGCTGGCTCATGACGTTTTTGATGCCTTCGACGAAGTCGCCGCACTTCAGGTGCTCCTGGGCGATGAGGTGGGCGATGACTTCGGTGTCTGAGGTGGTCGTGAAGACGCCGCCCTTGGACTCCATGGACTTTCGAAGCTCTCCGGCGTTGAAGATGTTACCGTTGTGGGCGATTGCGAACCTCCCCTTTGAGTAGTTGATGAGGAGTGGTTGCGCGTTCTCGAGCTTTGATTCCCCGGTTGTCGAGTAGCGGACGTGGCCGATGCCGACGCGCCCTGAGAGGTAGACGTTCTTGAAGACCTCGGAGACGAGCCCCATCCCCTTGTGGACGCGCAAGTCTTTGGCGTGGATGGCGACTCCAGCCGATTCCTGGCCCCGGTGCTGCATGGAGTAGAGGCCGTAATATATCGAGTCGAATACGTCTTTGTCGGATGTTATCCCGAATACAGCACACTTTTCCTTAATCATGTTTTAACCGGGGAGATAATATTATTTCATACATACATAAATAACACCATGACGGTCAGAGAAACAGCATCGGGAGTCTGCGTGAGCGGCTTTAAGGCTGCGGGGATGCGGGAGGGAAAGA
>CAZJQY010000028.1:0-8186 GCA_964548095.1 uncultured archaeon | reverse complement strand
GCTCCGGGTACGGGTAGTTGGGTATTCCAGCCGCCTTAAGCCGCGCAATCCCAGCCTTCATGTCTGTTCCGCCCATGAAGCAGGCGACGACCGTCTTCCTCTTGGCGCGCGAGACCCGGGCGACTGCTTCCGCGATGGCTTTTGCGTCAGTCATCGCCTGCGGCGTAAGCACGCAGATGACTGCATCCACGTTTCGGTCGGACAAAACCGACTCGACGGCGAGGGCGTAACGCGAAGAGTCCGCGTCCCCGAGGACGTCGACGGGATTGTAGATGTTTGCGCTTGGAGGAAGGTTTTCTCGCAGGCGGTTTACCGTGGGTTCGGAGAAGGGGGCGAGCCGCAGGCCCCGCCTATCGCAGGCGTCGGTGGTCATGATGCCGGGTCCGCCCGCGTTGGTGACGATGGCGACACGGTCCCCGCGAGGCGTCGGCTGCACTGAGAAGGCCTGCGCAAAGTCGAAGAGCTGTTCCCCAGACTCCACGCGGATGACGCCGCACTGGGCTAAGGCGGCATCAAAAGCGCTGTCTGAGCCTGCGAGCGCTCCGGTGTGGGAGGCGGCGGCTTTGGCTCCAGCTTGCGTGCGCCCTGACTTTAAGACGATGACGGGTTTGCGTTTCGTCACCTTCCGTGAGAGGGCCATGAATCTGCCGCCGTCGACGAGGCTTTCGAGGTAGCTTAAGACTACGTTGGTTTTCGCGTCTGAGCCGAAGAGCGCGAGGAAGTCGTTTTCCGACAAGTCTGCTTTGTTCCCCAAGGACACGAACTTGGAGAAGCCGACTCCTTCTACTTCCGCCCAGTCAAGGATTGCCGTGCACAACGCACCCGACTGGCTCATGAAGGCGATGTTTCCGGGGATTGGCGTCTGGCTCGCAAACGTCGCGTTCAGGCCAGTCTGCGTGCTGATGAGCCCCAAGCAGTTGGGGCCGAGCAACCGCATCCCGTGCTTCCTCGCAATCTCGACGCACTCCTTCTCGAGCTTCGCGCCTTCGGCTCCAGTCTCCTTGAAGCCCGCGGAGATGACGACGGCGTTCGGTATCTTTTTTCTCCCGCACTCCAGAAGCACCTGCGGCACGAATTTCGCGGGAATAGCTATTACAGCCAAGTCAACATGCTTCTTTATGTCCAAAACAGAAGGAAAACAAGAGAGCCCCTGCAGGCGCCGATACTTCGGGTTCACGGGATAGATTCTGCCCCTAAAGGACTCCCTCAAGTTCTCAACGACGGCATACCCGACCTTGCCTTTCTCAGCTGAGGCTCCGATGACGGCACAAGACCTCGCATCGAAAATGGAAGACCTCACGAAAAGATATTACTCTGAACAGAATAAAATACGCTACGCAGAATCCTCCCCGACTACGCCGTCAGCAACCTGCTTTTATGCTTTACGCCTGAGCCTCCTCCTTACGCTATCTTGCGGTATTGGAGGGTGTGCCTGCATCGGAGGCGGTTCTACTGGCTCGAACTTGGGTGTCAGGCCAACTCTGCTTCGGATGTCGCTGGCATCACACAGACCCATGCCGTCCAATGCTTCGAGGAGTCGGTTATAGGATTTTTCCGTGTCTGGGAGTAGTCCCGCCTTATCCGCGAGCTCGAATACTCTGGCGAAGTAGGCCGGCTCTTCAGTCAACACGGTTTTTTCTATGCCGCCGAGCATCCGGTAGTGGTCTTGGTGGCCGTTCAGGTATGCGAGGAACCCAAGACCCACCTTGTAGTAGGGAGTCAATCTCGTGTTGTGTCTGAAGAAGATTTGCCTTGAAAGCGGGACTGTGGCGCCCATAAGCTGCTCGTATTCTTCCATCTCTCCTTGAGCCAGGTGTTGGAGCGCTTTTGCCGCGACCGGCGCGATTCCGTCGAAGATTCCGAGCAGGGCGTGACTGTAGTCTCCGAGGGGGTACTCGACTCCAGAGCGGGGGGACCAGACGCGGCCTTCGTCCCCGTACCTGCCTGCGCCTTTTATCAGTGCCGCGAAGTTGAAGTCGTCGCCTGTCAAAACGATTTGGCCGTTTTCCCTGACGGCTTCCCTGAACCCTTCCTCAAAACCCTGATCCAAGGTGGATAGTTTAATGCCGAGTATGCGGCTTTGTCCTGAACCCCTCCTGAGCGGGCCGTATTCCCCCATGAGGGGTATCACGACCTTCTGGGCTGCTTCATGAATGCTCTCATAACCCCAGTATTTGGCCATCTTCGAGTTGAACGCTTCGCCAAGCCAGTGAAGGTAGACTGGACCTGATGTCGCATCCATGATGCCCCGGATAAACCTCTGGTATGCCTGGGGGTCGTCATTGAATCTGTCGTGGATTATGGTGTTCGGAAAAATAATCGCCGCACCGCCCCTCTCTTGAATGAAATTTATTTCCGCGGCATAGGAGCCGACGACACCATCGAGAGAGGCAGACTTCGGGTCCCGCACATACTCCGGGTGATCCGCGCCAGCGCCCCCAATAACCCTCCTCCTGCCGGGGTCCTTGCGGGCTTCGGCCAGCGTCCGGTCAAGAAGCTCGGAGGCTATACCCCAACCTATCTCCACGCCCCTCTGGGCGGTGTCCATCGACTCCGCAATCCCAAACCCGTGGTCCCACAGGTGATGGCGGAAGGCGAGAGTCCGCTCCCAGTCCACGTCATCGCGTGTTACGGCCCGGCCGGGCTTGTGCTCGTAGCCTTCCCTTGCGACAATATGTGCCGCAGCATACACTTCCCGCACAGGAG
Organism: uncultured archaeon; assembly: GCA_964548095.1. GTDB lineage: Archaea > Altiarchaeota > Altiarchaeia > IMC4 > SCGC-AAA252-I15 > SCGC-AAA252-I15. The sequence goes on along the minus strand of CAZJQY010000028.1, from coordinate 5,480 downwards.
AGACGCCGGGGGAAAGCGTTAAATCAGGTTTGCCTTCACGCACCGCGTAGTCAACCCAATTTCCTCCAGCATCCGGCAGCAGGAGTTTCATGTAATATCTTGGGGTGCCAGAGAATTTAACCTTATGGCATGGTACGCAGACGGAATTACCTCAGAGTAACCGTCTTGCTTTTATATTCCCGCTTCGTTTTTATACTGCGTGAACTTTAAGACCCCTTCCTTAGGGGGTATGCCGCGGAATTTTGCGGTAAAAAGAGAGTGAGCAAAGAAAGGATTTTCGTTAAGGGTGCGCGGGAGCACAACCTCAAGAACATCGACGTGGAGATTCCGAGGAACAAGCTCGTCGTGATTACGGGGCTCTCTGGATCAGGGAAGTCGTCGCTCGCCTTCGACACGCTCTACGCTGAAGGCCAGCGCCGCTACGTCGAGTCCTTGTCGGCGTACGCCCGGCAGTTTCTCGAGCTCATGGAAAAACCCGACGTCGACTACATCGAGGGTTTGTCTCCGGCTGTCGCCATCGAGCAGCGCACAGCAAGCAGAAACCCCCGCTCGACTGTTGCGACCGTCACCGAAATCTACGACTACTTCCGCCTCCTCTACGCGCGCGTCGGCCACCCCCACTGCCCCTCCTGCGGGAAGGAGATAAGCTACCAGACGAAGGAGCAGATAGCAGACGCAATACTTGAGCTTCCCGTTGAGGGGAAGATTACGGTCCTCGCCCCGGTCGTGCGCGACCGCAAAGGCGAGTACCAGAAGCTTTTCGACGACCTTGCGAAAGACGGATTCAGCGAGGCGGTTGTTGACGGGGAACGGCGGGAGCTTAGCGAGGACATCACCTTGGACAAGTTCAAGAAGCACACCATCTCGGTCGTGTTGGACGAACTCGAAAAAAGCTCTTCTGAGCGGGTGCGGCTGCTTGAGGCGGTCGAGACGGCGCTAAAGCTTTCCGGGGGACTTGTCGAAGTCTCGACCGGTAAGGGGGCCGGAATGGTCTTTTCGGAGCAGCTTGCGTGCGTTGCCTGCGGAGTAAGCTTTCCCGAGCTTCAGCCGCGGATGTTCTCCTTCAACAACCCGCACGGCGCCTGTCCTTCATGCCAGGGCTTGGGCGTTAAGATGGAGTTCGACCCGGACCTTATAATACCCGACAGGAGTCTGACCTTGAGCGAGGGCGCCCTTTCCGCCTGGACTGGCACAATCGAAGGCTATTACATGCGGCAGCTTGAGCAGGTTGCGAAGAGCTATGGCTTCGGCTTCGACACGCCGGTTAAGGATTTGAGCGATGCGCAGTTGAACGTGATACTTTACGGGTCGGGGGACCGCCAGTTCTCCTTCAAGTTCGTATCCGCCGGGCGGAACGCGAAGTTCGAGTATGAGGGGAATTTTGAGGGCGTCATCCCGAACCTTGAGCGCCGCTACCGTGAGACGGCCTCCGAGTACATGCGCGAGAAGTTCCAGTCTTACATGAGCCAGAGCCCGTGCACAGTCTGCAACGGCGACCGGCTTAAGCCTGAAAGCCTTGCCGTAACAGTCGGCGGGAAAAACATAGCGCAGGCGACGAAACTTTCCGTCGCGGAAGCGTTCATGTTCTTCTCGAAGCTTCCGCTCTCAGAGAAGGAGGAGGTCATCGCGCGGCAGATACTGCGGGAGATTCTCGCGCGGCTCTCATTCCTCGTCGCGGTCGGGCTCGAGTACATCACCCTCGACCGGATGGCAGCAACGCTATCCGGCGGAGAGTCGGAGAGGATTAGGCTTGCAACGCAGATTGGCTCGCAGCTCGTCGGCGTCCTCTACATACTGGACGAGCCGACCATAGGCCTGCACCAGCGCGACAACCACAAGCTCCTCGAGACGTTGAAGAGGCTGCGCGACCTCGGGAACACCGTCATCGTCGTCGAGCACGACGCGGAGACAATAATGACTTCAGACTACGTCATAGACTTGGGGCCGGGGGCGGGCGTCCGCGGAGGCCAAGTAGTTGCGGCGGGAACGCCGAAACAGATTATGCGCGACAGAAAAAGCCTGACCGGACAATACCTCTCCGGCAAAAAGAAGATTCCCATCCCGGCTACGCGGCGGCGGGGCAACGGACGCTTCCTCAGAATCTACGGCGCAAGATGCCACAACCTCAAAGGAATAGACGTCTCAATACCTCTCGCAACCTTCACCTGCGTCACAGGAGTCTCAGGCTCAGGGAAAAGCTCGCTCATAAACGAGACGCTCGCCCCAGCCCTTGAGCGGCTCATCTACAATTCAAAGGTGAAGCCCGGCGACTACGACAGGCTCGAGGGCGCCGAACACGTCGACAAAGTCATCGTCTTAGACCAGTCTCCCATCGGCCGCACGCCCCGCAGCAACCCCGCAACATATACTAGCTTGTTCGCGCCCATGCGAGACCTTTTCGCAAGCCTCCCAGAGGCAAGGGCGCGGGGATACCAGCCGGGCAGGTTCAGCTTCAACGTCCGCGGCGGCCGCTGCGAAGCCTGCGAAGGCGCGGGCGTCATAAAAATCGAGATGCACTTCCTCCCAGACGTCTACGTCACCTGCGACCAGTGCAAGGGAGCCCGCTACAACGACGAGACCCTCGAAGTCCGCTACAAAGGCAAAAGCATATCAGACGTCTTGAACATGACGGTCGCCGAAGCCGCAGAATTCTTCAAACACATTCCCGCGATAAATCACAAACTCAAACTCCTATCAGACGTGGGCTTAGGCTACATAAAACTCGGGCAGCCTGCGACAACGCTTTCAGGCGGCGAAGCCCAGCGGATAAAAATCTGCCTGGAACTCGGGAAACGCGGCACCGGAAGCACACTCTACCTCTTGGATGAGCCGACGACGGGACTCCACTTTGAAGACATAAGCAAACTGCTTTCCGTCCTCTCGCGGCTCGTGGATGCCGGCAACACCGTCGTCATCATCGAACACAACCTGGACGTCATAAAGACCGCAGACCACGTCATAGACCTTGGCCCGGACGGCGGCGAATACGGGGGAAACATCGTCGCAGCCGGCAAACCAGAAGACGTCGCGAAAAACACGAAAAGCTACACAGGACAATACCTGAAGAAGGTGCTTGCCGCATGACAGCTGAGGCGAATGTGGACACCATACGCAACACCATAAACTGCGCCCCAGACAAGCCGGGAGTGTACGTATTCAGGGACGGAGACGGCATGCCGCTGTACGTCGGCAAGGCGGCATCACTCAAGAAGCGGCTTCGAAGCTACGCCACCCCCGAAGACGCCGACGCGAAAACGCAAACATTCCTCAAGAACGCCGCAACACTAGAGTACACGCTCACCGACTCGGAGAGCGAGGCGCTCCTGCTCGAGTACAACCTCATCAAGGAGTATTCGCCGAAGTACAACGTCCGCTACCGTGATGACAAACGGTATCCTTACGTGAAGATAACGCGGGAGCCGTATCCCAGAATCCTCGTCACCCGGACCAAGGAGGCTGACGGAGGCCGCTACTTTGGGCCTTACCCAGACGGCAGCCACGTTAGGAAGATTCTGCGGCTCGTCAAACAGTTCTTCAGGCTCAGGACCTGCAAAGACGACCCGCGCACGCGCAAACCGTGCTTAAGCTATCACATCAACCGCTGCGTCGGCCCCTGCACGGGAAAAATATCGGAGCAGGAGTACGAGGAACTCGTCTCTGAAGCACGTCTTTTCCTCGGCGGCCGCGGGAAGGAGCTTTCAGGATTACTCAAGCAGCGTATGCGCGAGCACTCGGAGAGGCTTGAGTTCGAGGAGGCCGCCAGCATCCGCGACAAACTTGAGGCGCTTTCTGAGCTTACGCTCGACAGGAAGGTCGTGTCAGGGGATGGAGTGGACAGGGACTTTATAGCCTATGCGCGGGAGGGGGGGGACGCCGGCGTCTCGGTCTTTAAGGAGCGGGGGGGCAGGATTGTCGGCCACTTCTTTTTCAAGCTCGAGGGCGGGCTCAAGGACGACGAGTCGGAGAGTTTGACGTCTTTTGTGAAGCAGTATTATGCGACTTCGCCAGCACCCGATGAGATAGTCGTCCCCGCAGAACTCGAGGAGAATAGTTTCCCTGAGGGAGAAGTTTCCGTCAGAGTTCCAGTGCGGGGGAGGCTCAAGAGGCTTCTGTCGCTTGTGGAGAAGAACGCACAGCTTCAGGTGACGCAAGAGGCTTACGGCATCGGGAGGGCGACGGCTGCGGAGGCGCTTGCGCGCCTGCTGGAGGTTGAAGCCCCAATCAACCGAATCGAAGGCTTTGACGTCTCAAACATCGGTGGGAAACTTGCGGTCGCGTCCATGGTGGTGTTTGAAGGCGGAAAACCCAAGAAGAGCGACTACCGGCGCTTCAGAATCATGACTGTTTCCGGCGCAGACGACGTGGGGATGCTTTCCGAGGCCATCGGGCGCCGCCTCAGAAACAGCTGGCCTCGGCCTGACGTGGTGTTGGTTGACGGCGGCGCGGGGCAGGTGAACGCCGCGAGGAGGCTTCTCGGCAGTATCCCCGTCGTCGGGCTTGCCAAAGAGCGTGAGGAGCTCTACGTCGGCGGTAGGAGGGGTCGGCTCTCGCTTCCCGGGGACAGCCCAGTCATGAGGCTTCTTATGAGCGTCCGCGACGAGGCACACCGGTTTGCAGTCTCCTATCACAGGAGTCTCAGGGGCAAAGAGATGGTGTCACGGCAGAAGTCATGACTTTCGAGTCAAGTCATGAGATGTTTTGTGACTGATATAGCCGTTTCCATGCATCTTTTGTGATTCATCTGATTGTGGGGAGTATTTTGACGATTCCTTGATGCTCGACGGATTTTATGGCCGATGTAATGTGTTTTTGTGTCGTGACTTGTGTTTTTTCAGTCATGACATAAAACGAAAGGTATTTAAATAGTCATGACTATATCATAACAGTCATGAAAGATTCGACTGAAGCCCACAAAAAAGAGTTCGAAGAAACCGTCGGAAACATCTCCCAGGCGATGCAACAAATCTCAGACCCAGTCGCCATAGCGACCATGCTGTTCTCAATCGCCGAAGAACGCAAATCAACCAACCTCGTCGTCCGCGAAATAAACGGCAAACTCGACAAATACGACCAACTCATGGAAAAACTCAACACCATCGCGGAAAAACTCGACAAACTCAACACCCAAATCACGGAAAAACCACTGCACCCGCCAACCAGCACCGCAGAACTCTCAGAACGAGACGAAGAAGTCCTCCACTACGTGAAAGAAAAAGGAAGAGCCTGCGCCGAAGAACTCCAAGGAAAATTCGAGTACCGCGGACGAAACGCAGCCTCAGCACGCCTCTCAAAACTCTTCAAGGAAGGAAAACTCGACAAAATATTCGTAGGACGCAAAGTCTACTACACACTCAAATAAGCTCACCAAAATCACCCACCCAACCACCCCCTCCACCCTCGGCTGAAATACGCCGAGGGTGGCACACTCACCAAAATCACCCACCCAACCACCCCCTCCACCCTCGGCTGAAATACGCCGA
>CAZJQY010000027.1:0-8212 GCA_964548095.1 uncultured archaeon | reverse complement strand
CGGCTTTTTTCATTGCCTCAAGCATCTCGGCGCCCGGCTTCACGCCCAGTTCCTCTCCAACGCGGCGCTGGAAGTTTGCGAGGAATACTTGGATGAGGAAGAGGTAGATTTTTCCCTCTCGTATCACCTTTTCGATGTCTGTCGCATCCCACTTCTTCTCCTCGAGGAGCGCATGCTTCCTGTCCTTGCAGAGTTCGACGCACACAACGTCTGGCTTCTCCTCGTCAATCACCCGCGCGACCGTCTCAACGCTTTTTTTCGAAACGTGCGCGGTGCCGACGAGGATGACCGTCTTGCCGTCGACGGTTACAGAAACAGCATCGTCTGTCATGGAAATCTTATTAAACCGGGAGTGTATTTATACCAGTCATCCAATAGCTAACTGAAGCATGGTCCCCATCGAGAACGAAAACAACAGGCGGTGCAAGTGGCGTATGGGCGACAAGTGCGTGAACGAGAAAGTCGGCGTCGGAGTCATCGTAAACGACAGCTTCCAGTCAAAATGGTTTTGTTCGGGCTGCGAGCAGTTCCGAGACACTCTCACTTCTTTATAATCGACACGACATCGCCGTCCGAGAGCGTGTGGGTGAGCCCGATGCGCTGGCCCTTGTGTTTGGCTGATGCGCCCCAGATGACGGCGTAGCGGAATCCGTGAAGGAAATCCTTGTGCAATTTGCCGCAGATGTCCCGTACGGTCGAACCTGTCTTAAGGATGAGCGGCTCGTGGGCGTCTACTCTGCCTCCTTGCGGCTTCAAAAACACCCGGATGAACCCGAGTTTTGCAAAGATTTCCTCGCGGAGTTTGTCAAGGTTTACGTCCTTTTCCGCCGAGATGAGGATGCACTCTTTCACGTCCTCGGTAAACTCCTTGACTTTTGCTTTGTCTACTGTATCGACCTTGTTCAGCGCAAAGACGGCGGGAGTATATACCCGGTTCCCGTTGAAGGCGTCGACGAGCTCGTCCATGGTTATGTCCTCATGGACTGATATCTCTGCGTTGTGGACACCAAAGGTGTTTGCGATGGAGCGTGCCGTCTCGACGTCTATTTTTGTAAGCGGCACCGTTGGAAGCAGGTGGACGCCGCCTCCAAGCGTCCTTCGAATCGAGACCCTGGGCGGATGCTTGTTCAACCGCACGCCCGCGCCCTCGAGTTCCTCGACAATCTGCCTGAACTGGCCCTTCTTGGTTGTGTCGGCGAGGATGAGCACTACGTCAGCGTTCCGCGCGACAGCCAGGACCTCCCGCCCTCGTCCCTTCCCCGAGGAGGCGCCGCCGATTATTCCGGGAACGTCAAGCAGCTGGAGCCTCACGTTCTTGTATTCCATGAGGCCGGGGATGACATCAAGTGTTGTGAAGTCGTAGCTTCCAACCGCGGACTGGGCGTTGGTGAGCTTGTTTAATAGCGTTGACTTTCCGACTGAGGGGAAGCCGACGATGACGACGGTCGCATGACCTGTTTTCTTGACGGCGAAGCCGAAGCCGCTGCCCCCTTTTGAGGAGCGCTTCAAAAAGTCTTCCTTGAGTTTCGCAAGCTTTGCTTTGAGCTTCCCGATGTGGTGTTGCGTCGCCTTGTTGTACTCCGTGGTCGAAATTTCCTCCTCAATCTCCCGTATTTTGTCTTCGAGCGAGGTCATCGTAAGTTTTATGACTTGAGGGATTAATATTAGTTTAATGCATACTAAAGGTTTCGGCGGGGCCCTTGGCATGGTCTTCAAGGTAAGGCTTGCGCTCATAGCCTTCTTTCTCATGCTATCCTACGGCCTGTGGCGGCTCACAGAAGGCTACGCAGTCCAGCAGTATGTGGCGGCCGTGCCTGCGCTTCTAGCCGTCCAGATTTTCTTAAACGACTTCCTTATGCTCTACCTCGCCTATGAGGTTGAGGTCGGCAGGCGCTGGTTCAGCCTGCTGATTGCCCCGGGCACGATACTCCACGAGCTGTCCCACTTGGTCTCCGCGCTCTTCACCGGCTGCTACATAACCGATGTATCCTTGTTCAAGTTCAACCCCCAGAGCGGCTTGCTCGGCTACGTGGGGTTCACGCAGCCGAAGGACAAGTGGCTTGTCGTGAGGAATTTTCTGGTCGGCTTCGCCCCCTTCATCGGATGCGGCATCGTCCTCCTTGCGGCAAGCTACCTTATCGGCGGCGGATTCATCGACTTCGACCTACTCCGCGTCGACTCGTATGCGTCGGTGTATGCGTCATTTCTCGAGATGCTCTCAGACTACCTCGAAAAGATTTTCACTTACGTGCTCCCCCACCCCCTCCTCTGGGCGGTCGTCTACATCCAGTTCTGCGTAGCCCTCGGCTCGGCGGCAAGCACGCAGGACATCAAAATATTTTTCACTTCCCTCCCCCGTCACCCAATAAGCACGCTCTTCCTAGTCTTGCTCCTCTACTGCGGTCTTCAGCTTTCCGAAAGCGACACAGAAATCTTGGATGTCTCAATCCAGTCTATCTTCCTCACTCTCCTCTCCGCAGTGCTGTTCATCCTCCTCTACTCAATAATGGTCCTCTCCTGCTCGCTTCCCGTCGTCTACCTTGGGGACAAGTTCCTCGAGATAGCCTTCAGCGAACGGGTGATAACATTCGGCGTATCGGCGGCGGTGTACCTACTCACATCATACCTGATTGAGCTGCCGGTCGAGCAGTCGGTCGCGGCGTCAGTTTTTACGTTTTTGGGATTCCTCTTCGCATTCAAGAACAAAAAACTATTTTACCGGCGATAACCCTCAGCAAACCTCAACCTGCTGCACGACGGTTCTCACAACCTCCTCCCTGACGGAATCCAAGACCGTGACAACCCTCGTCCTGTTCACCTCGTGGTAGGCGACGGAATCCACCTTAACCGTCCGCGTCGGAGGAACAACCTTAAGCTGATAGCTCCATCCGACTCCCCGGACAAAATCAAACTCGAATATGACTCTCTGAGACTCATTGACATTCACGTAAACTGTCTCCGATTCCGTAACCGTCGTATTGCCCCTTTCAAGCGTCAGCTCCGTCTGAAACAGGCCCCCAATAGAATCATTGTTCAGCAGGATGATGGTGAGCGTTCCGTTCAGGGTTTGGCCGACCCTCCCGTACTCAATCCGCTCGCCGTACTCGTCGGTCACCAGCTCCTTGAACACGTTGACGTCGCGGACAACCTCGTAGGCGAGGGGCACCTCATCATAGCGCTCCACAAGATACGGCTCAACCCGGCTGTAGTTTTCGGTGACGTTTCGGGGAGTGCTCGTATAATGGACTTCGGTCACATTGACCGTCTGGTTCACGACACTGCACTTAGACTTAACGAGGCACCCGCTCGCAAACAAGAAACAGATGACAACCAATGCAATCCGTACCCTCATAGTAGCTTGAGAATGAAGAGAAAAATAAACAGAATCGATGCCCCAGAACCGATGATTGTGCCGTTGACCATGATGTGCATGATTCTGTGGAGATTCCACGCGTGCTTGCTGTTGAACCCCGTCATCTCCCTCTCAAGCCACCGCGAAAAACAACGCTCCCCCATAATCAGCTTGTATAACAATGGCATACGCGCTCCCCATACTATAGTTGAGGGCAACTTTTAGACGGTTTCACCCTCAACTATATGTGAGGTCATAACTTTAGTTGTCAAGAAAGTTATGACCGCAACTATAACTTAGGAACCACTATTTAATAACCTTGCTGCGGCCTCCCGGGATAAACTTCTGGACATCGGCAAGGAAAACGCCTCCCGCAAACCGCGCTTCAAGCAACTTTTTCACGTGCGCTGCGGTCTCCCCCTGCTTCTCATAGCCTGGTACAATCACCGCAAAAACGTCACAGCTCTTCTCGATGCAAGAAGCAGGCCCACCGACGACGCGGCCTCCCGCACGCTCCACTCCGACCGCAAGCTTGAGCGCAACCTTCCTCGCCCAATCCCGCTTACCTCTTACTACAAACGCCCCTTTCGCAAGGTACTCCCCGCTTTCAGGCGTCTTAGAGACCTGTTCCGGCGAAACATAGTAGACGTCAACCGCCCCAACCCCGGCCTTCCAACCGCTCGAATACGAGGCAGCTGCCTCGGAGGCCTCGCGGACCGTCGCATCAGGGAGAGGTTTCCCCTCAGGGTTTTTGACGACAAAGAAGGGCGCCCCCTGGATGTCTGCGTGGAAGATGGTGTCGTGTACTTCCGTGTGCTTCTTCACCAGCACCTCATTCGAGGTCGCATCCCTGCCGCCGACGACCAGGAACCCATCCGAGCTCGTAAACCACCGGAACTTCTCAAACCACTTCCTCTTTTCTGGAGGCTGCCGCCGTTCCTGCCGCCTAACTTGTTCCTGTTCAATCCTCTCCCGGAGGCCGTCAAGGCGCCGCCTCGTCTCCCCGATGGAATGCTCGATGCCCGGAATCTTCTCTTTCGCCTTCTTGGACTTCTCGTAGAGGAGCCGGGCGTTTTCCGGCACCGTCTTCCTAAGGTCGATTCTAACTTCCATAAGCAATTATAGTTGAGGGCAAACTTTTTAGACGGTTTTACTCTCAACTATATGTGAAGTCATAACTTTATTTGTCAGGAAGTTATGACCGCAACTATATTTTATGTCTTCACTATGTTATTACCTGTGGGTAAAAAGAATCCTCTCTTGGCGGCAGTCTTCTCGGTCTTTATTGCCGGTCTGGGGCAGTTTTACGTGGACCGCTTCTGGCGTGGCATGCTCTTCCTCATTGCGGAGGTCGCGACTGCCTCATACTCACTGTTCGGTTCGGAGCAAGTCGGCTTCATCCTCAATATCGGCGTGAGCTTTGTTGCTGCAGCAGACGCGTACAAGCTGGCTAAGGCGGGAAACGAGGTTGTCCCCAAGCCCCCAGAGCCAAAGGAGTTGTTCATCTGACCCACCGATTGAGGATTTTTCCCTTGCACCCTCTTTCAGTGATGGTGACGGCAGGAATCATGGCAATAAGGTTTCTCTTCAATGTCATCGCAGCCTTCTGATTTGATTTTTATATACTAGTGCACCATATTAATCTCACCCGTTGCACTACTCAACGTCGTTGGGTAGGAGGGAACAAGCATGGAGAAAGAAAAAGTAATCGAAAAGATATCCGAGGCGCTTTCCAAATCGAAGAAACGCAAGTTCACGCAGACTGTTGAGGCGGGCTTCACCTTCCAAGACATCGACCTCGAGTCTACCAAATACAAGCTCAACCTAAATGTGTTCCTGCCGAAGGGCAGGGGCAAGGAAGTGGAAGTCGGCGTGTTCGCTGACGGCGACATGGAAGTGCGGGCGAAAAAACACTCAAAGCACGTCTACAACAAAGCCCACATCGAAGAGCTTGCGAAAAACAGGCGGAAGATGCGAAAAATCGCCGACGAATGCTACTCCTTCATCGCCCAGCCCGACCTCATGACGACAGTCGGTAAAAACTTGGGCATCGTTTTAGGTTCCCGCAGCAAGATGCCGCAGCCAGTCCCTCCAAACGCCGACCTCGCCCCCGTAATCGAGCGCATGAAAAACAGCGTGCGCGTCCGCTCCAAGAAGAACCCCGCCGTACACGTCCCCGTCGGGACGGAATCCCTTTCTCCAGAAGACATCTACGAAAACGTCATGGCAGTCTACAACAACATCGAACGCCAGATACCCAAAGAAAAAATAAAGTCAGTCTACGTCAAAACAACAATGAGCGAGGCTGTGAAACTATGGTAGCCCCATGGAAGAAGAAAGAGGTCGACGAAATAGCGGCAAAACTCAAGAAGTCGAAAGTAGTGGGCATCGTGAGCGTTGTCGGCATACCCTCCCGGCAGCTGCAGCAGATGCGGAAAACGTTCGGGGACAAGCTCGACATAAAAGTCGCCCGAAACAACATCATCAAGCACGCCTTAAAGAAGGCTAAAGTAAACGAGGAACTGGCCAACTACCTGAAAGGGCCTTCCGGAATCGTACTCACTGACCTGTCACCATTCAAGCTCGAGAAGCTTTTCACCGACAACAAGACGAAGGCGCCCGCGAAAGCAGGTTCCGTCTCGCTAACAGACATCGTCATCCCCAAGGGGGAGACGCCATTCGCCCCCGGCCCCATCATCGGGGAGCTTCAGGGAGTCGGCATCAAGGCGAAAATACAGGGCGGGAAAATCGTGGTTCTCGAAGACTGCACAGTCGTTTCCGCCGGCAAGGTGGTGTCACCCGAGCTTGCCTCAGTCCTCATGCGCTTCGGCATCGAGCCAGTTGAGATAAGACTCAGGCTTGGCGCGGCGCTCGAGGAGGGTGTCGTCTACCCGGGCGAGGTGCTTCACATTGATGAGCGCGAGACCATCGCAAAGATTACGTCAGCCTACCAGAACGCTATCAACCTGGCGTTTAACGCGAAGGTCGTAAACAGCGTCACAGTGCCGTACTTCATCCGCGACGCACAGCGTAAGGCGATAAACCTCGCCTTCAACGCGGGCATCTACACCAAGGAGACACTCCAGTTTATGATCGCTCAGGCAAACCGTGAAGTGCAGGCGCTTGCTTCGCGTGTGCCCGAGGCGCCTGCAGGTGATGCGACATCAAAAGCAGCAGATGCTGGCGTTGAGAAAAAAGAGGGAGCCCCCTAGTTTCTTACCGAAACAAGCGAACACAAGCCTTTTATAGCGCTCGACACAATAATTTACCCCTCCGTCAGGGGGTGTGATATGACGTCAAACATCCAAGTTCAAGCCGGGGAAAGAGCCATCCACTCTCACATGGATGAGAAAAGGCGTTTCAGCCCGAAAGACTGCGTCTTTGCGAGCGCCTACCTCAAGGACGAAAGCCACTACAAGAAAATCTATCAGGAATCCGTCAAGAACCCCGAGAAGTTCTGGGCTGAGAAGGCCGAAGAGCTCGTCTGGTTCAAGAAATGGGATACCGTACTCTCCTGGGACCCTAAAAACGCAGTCTGCACGTGGTTTAAGGGCGGTAAACTCAACATCTCCTACAACTGCATCGACCGCCACCTTACAACATCCCGGAAGAACAAGGCAGCCATCATCTGGGAAGGGGAACTGCCTGGCGAAACCAGGATTTACACGTACCAGGAACTGCACCGGGAAGTCTGCCGTTTCGCAAACGTCCTAAAGAAGAAAGGCGTCAAAAAAGGAGACTGCGTCTGCATGTACCTCCCCATGGTACCAGAGCTTCCGATTGCCATGCTCGCGTGCGCCCGGATTGGCGCAGTCCATAATGTCGTCTTCGGAGGGTTTTCCGCGGAATCCCTGCGCGATCGGATAATCGACTCAGGCGCAACGATGGTCATCACCTCCGACGGAAGCTACCGGCGCGGGAAAGTCATCCACCTGAAAGGAAGCGTCGACGAAGCCCTGAAGGAATGCCCCAACGTAAATTCTGTTATCGTGGTTCGCAGGACTCATTCCCACGAGACAAGCATGAAGGAGGGGCGCGACAGCTTCTGGCACGAGGAAGTGCTTGCAGAAGACATCAAAAACTTCTGCGAGCCAGAGCACGTTGACGCCGAAGACCCCCTCTTCATCCTCTATACGAGCGGCACGACCGGCAAGCCGAAGGGCGTCTTGCACACGACCGGCGGATACCTCCTCTACACCTACCAGACATTCAAATGGATTTTCGACATACGCGAGGAAGACACCTACTGGTGTACGGCAGACATCGGCTGGATCACCGGCCACAGCTACATCGTCTACGGCCCCTTAGCTGCCGGCGCCACAGCGCTCATGTTCGAGGGCGTCCCCAACTGGCCGAAGCCCGACCGCTTCTGGGACGTCGTCGAGAAGCACAAGGTGAACATATTCTACACCGCACCGACGGCGATACGAGCAATCTCAAAAGACGGAGACCACTGGCCTAAGAACCGAGACTTATCAAGTCTGCGGCTCCTCGGCTCCGTCGGAGAGCCGATTAACCCTGAGGCCTGGATGTGGTATTACCGGGTCATCGGGGGCGAATCCTGCCCCATCGTCGACACATGGTGGCAGACCGAGACCGGCGGCATCCTCATCACCCCGCTCCCAGGTGTCAGCACCCTAAAGCCTGGCTCAGCCAACAAGCCCTTTCCCGGTATTGAGCCTTCCGTGCTCAGGGAAGACGGTTCTCAAGCCTCAGTCAACGAGGGCGGGTACTTGGTCATCAAGAAGCCGTGGCCTGGCATGATGCGGACGGTCTACGGAGACCACGAGAAGTTCAGGGAAACCTACTTCACCCGCTTCCCAGGCCTCTATTTCACCGGAGACGGAGCCCGCGTCGACG